>JAUXWL010000668.1 GCA_030680155.1 Anaerolineales bacterium | reverse complement strand
ACAATAAGGGCGAAATCTTCTGTACGAAAAATCATGCTTGAGCCTTCCATAGAACCAGACCCTAGTCCCCCCTATCATTTGACCATCCCTATTGGCAAGATATACCCCGCCGCGAGTCTGTTTGCGCGGCTGTATGGTTTTTAATAATTCACCGCAGGCAATTATTATTCATCTTAGCAAAACAAGGAAACCATGAACATCGGCAGTGAAATCTTACTAATCCTAACATTGGTCTTGATAAACGGGATTCTCTCCATGTCCGAAGCGGCATTGGTTGCGTCACGCAAAGCCCGGCTTCAACAACAGGCAAATGAAGGCAATAAAAAATCAATAATGGCATTGAAGTTGATCGCTGACCCCAATATTTTTCTATCCACAATTCAAATAGGGATTACCCTAATCGGGGTTTTGTCAGGAGCGGTTGGCGGTATTACTTTGTCGCAAACAATTTCAAACACAATAATGCATGTACCTTATATCGGTCCTTACAGCGAATCCATTGCGTTGGGCATTGTGGTACTCGCAATTACAATCCTCACGATTTGGCTGGGCGAACTGGTTCCCAAGCGACTGGGTATCAATAGTCCTGAAAGAATTGCCCAACTCGTGGCAGGACCGATGCTCTTCATTTCAAGGATATTTTCCCCATTCATCAACGGGATGAGCAAGGCAACAAATCTTGTCTTGCGCCTTCTTGGGGTAAACGCCTCCACCGAGCCGCCCATTACGGAAGAGGAACTCCAGATGCTGATCGATCAGGGCACGCAGGCGGGAGTCTTCGAAGAATCCGAACAGGATATGGTGGAAGGCGTCTTCAGCCTCGGCGACCAGCGCGTCTATTCCCTGATGACGCCGCGCACTGAGATCGTCTGGCTGGATATCAGCGACACTGCCGAGGAAATCCTGGAGAAGATCGCCAATTGCCCCTATTCCCGCTTCCCCGTCCGACAGGATTCACTTGAAAGCATCGTCGGCATCGTCAAATCGCGTGACTTGCTCGTCACCAGCCTTTCAGGCAAGGCAATCCATCTCAAGGAACTGGCGAAGCCCGCCATTTTCGTCCCTGAGACCATGCTGGCTTCGCGCGCGCTGGAAATTTTGA
>JAUXWL010000654.1 GCA_030680155.1 Anaerolineales bacterium | reverse complement strand
GGTCTTGCCCCGATGAACCACTTTGTATGGTGGTTGTTCCGGGTCCACCTTCATTTCGCACACCGGGTCGGTCTCGAATGCCCGACCTGCAGGGGTGAACTTCGTCATGGTGAAACTGTTCATGAATGCATCTCCTGTGATTGCTGCAGATGCTAACAGGAAACCTACAAAATTTCCGTAAGCATTTCTGCCTATCATGGTTATGGCTATCTGGCTCAAGACATATAAAGGGGCAGGGGCTATGATGACTACAAGGAGAATTTTTTATTGTGAAACGTTTCCTGATTCCCACCACAGCTTTTTTTATGGGTTCCATCCTGATCGCCTCCTTCTACATCGGTATTCTCACCTGGGCGCAGGGTTGGGACTACGCCTCGTCTCAATTCGTGCGTGACCGTTGGTACGTCATCCCGATCATCCTCGGCTTCGGCGTACAAGCTGCGCTCTATTCCATCCTGCGATTCCGCCTATTTATTCCGGCAACATCAACAACACATGCCGGCTCGATGACCCCCGTAAAGGGGGTGATCGGCGCGAGCGGAGGAACATCTGCAACCGCGATGGTGGCTTGCTGCATCCATCATGTTACCGACGTCCTGCCCATCCTTGGGTTGAGTGCGGCAGCAAGTTTTCTTACACGTTACCAGCGTCCCTTCATGCTGATCGGACTCGTTATGAACTTGATCGGAATTGGAGTCATGCTCTTCGTACTTTATCGCGAACGACAAAAATTACAACCTGTTCTTTTGGAGACATAATGAAACGACTGATCATCCCCATTCTTCCGATTCTGACTCTTATAATCACAGCCTGCGCTAGTGCAGTCTCCGCCCCGCTTCCTTCCCAACCGCAGGCTGATCCTGTTTCAAACGAATCCATCTCCCCTGAATTTGATCCTGCCACCCGCATGGACGACCAGGGAGCGATCATCTTTGAAGTCACTCCCCTTAATCTTGACCAAACTGGCGAGTCCCTTGAATTCAATATAGTCTTAACCACCCATTCGATTGACCTCAGTATGGATTTAGCCACAACCGCAACGCTCACAACTGATACAGGAGTCAGCGTGACTTCAACCCTCTGGGATGCGCCGCGTGGCGGGCATCATGTGGAAGGCAAGTTAATTTTCCCTGCAACCTTGAATGGCACATCCATTCTCGATAGCGCGACCAAACTTACTATCACCATCACCGATGTGGATGTGCCCACCCGCATTTTTGAATGGGAGTTGGAATAACAGGAGGCAACGATGGCACACAAACCAGACGTTAGCCGCCGTGACTTTATCAAAACGGTCACTGCTATTGTTGGCGCCATGATCGGCGCCGGGATTGGACTGCCGTCCATTTTCTATCTGCTTTCGCCATCGCTTGAAAAAACGGAAGATGATTCCCTGATTTATCCCGGTCCGCTGGAAAAATATCCAATTGGCATTCCCACCCGGTTTGAATTTACCCGCACCAGAGTTAACGGATGGGAACGGACGGCGACCAATTATGGTTTGTATGTGGTACGCAAGAGTGATGGTGAAATACGGGTATTTTCTGACATTTGCACCCATCTTGGCTGCCGCGTTACCTGGCATCCCGATGAAGGGCATTACATCAGTCCCTGCCACGACGGTCATTTTGATATTGC
>JAUXWL010000640.1 GCA_030680155.1 Anaerolineales bacterium | reverse complement strand
CCATCGGCAAAGAGATTGGCGGTCTTTTTATCGGTGAAGTCAAGGAAGCGGCTCATGCCATATCCGCCCGCCACGAGGATGTATTTCATCTGCGGTTCGGTCATCAGATATTTAGCGCCCTGGTCGAGTGCAGTGACCCAGCCCGCACACGCGGAGTTGACATCGTAACAGCCAGCCTTATCCGCGCCGAGTTTGTTTTGCACGACAATGGAAGTGCTGGGCGAAAGATAATCAGGTGTGTCGGTCGAGACGATGATGAGGTCGAGGTCAGCGGCGGTGATGCCTGCCCGTTCGAGCGCTTTCTGCGAGGCTTCGACGATCAGGTCGGAGGTCACCTGGTCGGGAGCCATCCAACGGCGTTCGCGGATGCCGACATTGGCAAGCAGCCACTCGCTGGTGGATTCGCCCATCATGACGTCCACTTCGGCGTTGGTGACGACTCGTTCTGGGACATAGCTGCCGGTGCTGAGAATTTGTACGTTGCGCATGATACCTTCCATTTTGGGAGATTAGAGATTGGTGATTGAGTCAGGGGGAGATGGAGGCTGGAGTTCGTCAAGTTGCACAAAGCGGCGCATGAATTCGGTCGCTTCGCGCCATTCAGTGAAACTGATCTGCTCGGCGGTTTGGATGTGCCGCACCGTGCCGTGATAAGACGCCTTTTCAGCAGAGGTTTCATCCAAGACAAAGCGGATGATGAAGGAGGAAATAAGCGGCAGAGTTGGGGCTTCCATCTCACACAAGATAGCAAGGGAGGGTAACATGGGGGTTACAAAGTCAGTGAGCAGTGGGCAGTGAACAGTGAACAGTGGACAGTAGACAGTGAACAGTGGACAGTGGACAGTGGACAGTGGATAGTGAACAGTGAACAGTGAACAGTGGACAGTGAGTAGTAAAGATAAGGTAGAGAACCCCGAAGGCGACGTGTTGAGCCTGCCGAAACAGGTGAAACGATTATAGATATGGTAGAAAGAATTCCCAAAACCCCGAAGGGGTGATATGGAAGGAAAAAAAACCGCGAGATAAATCTCGCGGTACGGTTTTACGAACGGATCAATTTTTTGTACAAGTCCTGTGTCTCTTGCGAGGGTGGGACGTCGAGTTCGTCCTTCAAGATTTGAAGACAACGCTGGTAGGTGCGGGCCAGTTGACCACGGTCACCGAGGGCATTGTAGGCTTGCATCAAGTGACGGTAGGCACGCTCCCAACAATTGTCACGGGCAAGGATGCGCTGGCAGAGGTCGATCACTTCATTAAATCGGCTGTGTCCCAAATACAACTCGCAAAGTTTATCGGCGGCTTCGAGAAAGAGCGTTGCGAGGCGTTCACGCTCCTCGGCTGCCCACGGTTCGTACAACGAGTCGGGCAGGTAATCGCCGCGGTATAACGTCACCGCCTCTTCGAGCAGCGGCATCGAATTGGAATTCGGTTTGAGTCCCTCACGAGTGAGGCGGGCAAAATGGTCAGAGTCCAGCCAGAGGTCCGCGTGGAGGCGCAGGGTGTAGGTCGTCCCATCCCGCACGATGAAGGCCGAGTCGCTGCCCGCGTCGCGGTCCGGTTCCAATACTTGATACAACGTGTTCAACGTGATTTTAAAATTACGCTGTGCGGTGGCGGGGTCGGCTTCGGGCCAGAGGTGTTCGCAAATTTGATCGCGGTCAAGCGGAGACTGGCGATAGGTGAGCAGCAGTTGAAAAAGTTGACGGGATTTCTCGCGCCGCCAGCCATTCGACGGAATGACCTCGCTGCCCCGCTTAACCTGAAAGTTGCCCAGCGTTTCGACAGTGAGTCTAAACCCAGGGTGGACTCTGACCTCACGCAAGCCGAGCGTGTTCAGCAGGTGATCGACGTAGCCGCTCTCCCATCCGTTTTGACGCGCATGTAATAACAGCGGCACGAACATACGCTCATCGGTTGGACCGAGCAAGGTGGGGCGGGTGAATAAAAAGTGATAACCATTCTGCTGACAAATGGAAAGCGCGTCGGGCAAAATTTGCGCGACGAAATCAAGTTTCTTTTGTTTGAAGTGCCCATACGCCAGCCATAAACGCGCCGCACTGCGACCGAACGAGTCGCTGCATTCTTCAAAGCCGCGCGCGGCGCGATTCAACCAAATTTCCGCAGCTTCGTAACGAGCCGCAAG
>JAUXWL010000629.1 GCA_030680155.1 Anaerolineales bacterium | reverse complement strand
GTTGCGTAAGAGTCGGGTAAGCCTCGTTTGCTTACACGAAGTTCACAAGGCATCTCGAACAGGCGTTTGTTTGCTGTATAATTATTTTCATGAACAAGCAGGATATCCGCTGGATTCAACGTTTCAACCACTTTGGGAAAGCCCTTGCGCAATTGCGGGAGGCTGTAACATTGGCGCATGAACGCCCGCTCTCGAAACTCGAAGAGCAGGGACTGATCCAGGCATTTGAATTCACGCATGAACTGGCTTGGAATACGCTCAAGGATTTTCTTGAGGAGCGCGGCGTTCAAAATCTATACGGTTCAAGAGACGCAGCCCGCGAAGCCTTCAAAACAGGGCTGATCGAGAATGGCGGGATATGGATGGATATGATCCAGAGCCGCAATCTGACTTCTCATACCTATGACGAAGCCACAGCCGCCCAGATATCCTCCGCCATCCGTGGGGCATACTTCAAAGAATTCGAGGCGCTCCAAACTAAATTGGAGGAACTGAAAAGGGAGGAAGAGCAATGAAATATGGACTCCCGCAATTCACCGTCCAAAATATTTGCGTCGTCCTCAGCCGCTTCCCTCAGGTGGAAAAGGCAACCTTGTACGGCTCGCGCGCCAAAGGCAATTATAAAAACGGCTCCGACATCGACCTGACGCTTCACGGCGGCGCGGATTTGACGTTGAACGTGGTGTACAAAATCCTGAACGAAATCGAGGATCTGCTCCTGCCCTACACCATCGACCTTTCCATTTTCAACCACATCAGCGACCCCGATGTGGTTGAGCATATTCAACGTGTGGGAGTCACGTTTTACAATAAGAAGGAAAAGATTCCAGAATTGATGCCATCGTGACAGCGCCATCAGGCGGAATTCACATTATGCACCCCATCCAATCCAAACCCGAGATCATCTCCGCATTGCAAGACTCGGAACGGCGCGCGCAGGCTTGGTTCTCCGCCATTCCCGGCGAGGGATATTTCACAAGACATGGCGAGGTCTGGTCGGCATCCGATAACGTAGACCACATGATCAAAGCCGTAAAACCCATTGTCAAAGCCTTGAAACTGCCGGGGATCGCGTTACAGGCTGTGTTCGGAAAAGCGGACAAGCCTTCAAGAACGTATGAGGAAGTGTGCAAAACCTACCGCGACGAGATCGCGAAGGGCGCAAAAGCCTCGGGCCGCTTCCTGCCAAATGAAGATGTCCCCGAAGAAAACAGGGAGGCATTCAAAGAGCAGCAATTACAACAACTCTCAAAAGCGGTGGCAGATCTCGTTTCTGCTTGTGAAAATTGGGATGAAGCCGCGCTCGACCAGTTCCAAATTCCCCACCCGATCATGGGGAATTTGACCATCCGTGAAATGTTGTTCTTTACGATCTACCACAACCTCCGCCACGCCAGCCAGGAAGGGGACTAACGTCCACTTTCAAAATCGTGTGCCACCTGCCAAACCCGGCAGGATTATAATACGCGACATTCGTTCCGCCTTCCAAAACCCAATTCAGAGGAAAGTATTATGCTCAACAAGCTGTTATTTCATCGTTTTCCAAACATCAAAAGCCTGCTCACCCGCCTGCAATATGAATTCCTCTCCACGCTCAACCTGAAAAGGGATGTGCTCTTCATGAACTTTGGGTACACCGCGCATCATGAGGGGCATGAGCCCATTCCGCTTCACCCTGATGATGAGAGCCACCGCTACCCGCTGCAGTTGTATCATCACGTGGCGAAACACGTCAGCTGGGAAAATGCCGAAGCGCTCGAGGTCAGCTCCGGGCGGGGTGGAGGCGCGCACTTCATCATGCGGCATTTCAAGCCGAAATCCTACACAGGCGTGGACTTCTCCGCCCGCGCCATCGAATTCTGCCGCAGTCATTTCAATCTCGATGGTCTGAAATTCCAGCGCGGAAATGCCGAGGCGCTGGCCTTCCCCGATAATTCCTTCGATATCGTGGTCAATGTGGAAGCGTCGCTGTATTATCCGAACATCAAAAAATTCTTCGGGCATGTGAAGCGCGTGCTCAAACCGGGCGGTCATTTTGTTTATACCGACCTGCGTTACACCGAAAAGATCGAAGAGTGGCACGCCCTGATCAAATCCACGGGATTGAAGCTCATCAAGGCAGAGGACATCACCGACAACGTGCTGAAAGCCATGGAACTGGACCGCGAACGCCGCATCCATCTCGTGAATACCTACATCCCCGCCATCCTCCGAAAACAGTTCCTGCACTTTGCGGGCATCGCGCCTGACTCTCCCAGCGCCCTGCCACACCTGGAGAATCGCAGGTACTGGTATTTTGTCCTGCAAAAATCGTAACGCGGAATTTATTCCACAGCCAAAATGCGATTTAAATATCGCGCTACGAAAAGATGCGCCGCGCGGCGCATCTTTTCGATTAACAAAATAGCGTACAATTACCGCAGTAAAATTTCAAAAGGAGTCCAACATGCAGCAACTAAGCGAAGACATTCTCAAAAAAGTGATCCTCTTTCAAAAGACGGAGATCACCGAATATCACATTTACAAGCGTCTTGCCAAACGCATCAAGTCGGAAGAGAACGCAAAGATCCTCGACAAGATCGCCGAAGACGAACTGCGCCACTACAACGGCTGGAAGAAATACAGCAATGTAGATGTCCAGCCGAATTCGTTCCGCATCTGGTTCTATTACATTGTCAGTATGCTGTTCGGCTTCACCTTCGGCGTGAAGCTCATGGAACAGGGCGAGGAAAAGGCGCAGGCGAATTACGCGGCGATCATAAAGGAAATTCCCGAAGCCGCACAATATCAACACGAAGAGGATATACACGAAGAGCAGCTCATCAACATGCTGGATGAAGAGCGCTTACAGTATGCCGGCTCCGTTGTGCTCGGCTTGAACGATGCGCTCGTGGAATTGACCGGCGCCCTGGCCGGGCTGACGCTTGCCCTGCAAAACACAAAGTTGATCGCCCTCTCAGGACTCATCACCGGCATTGCCGCATCACTTTCGATGGCGGCCAGCGAATACCTCTCCACCCGCTCGGAGGATACAAAGAAGCACCCCGTCCGCGCCGCAGTGTACACGGGCATTGCCTACATCAGCACCGTTGCGCTGCTGATCCTGCCTTATCTTCTTTTCGATAACTTCTATCTCGACCTCGCGATTTCGCTGACCACAGGCGTCATCATCATCGCAATTTTCAATTACTATATCTCCGTCGCCAAGGGCGAATCCTTCCGCGAGCGTTTTTTGGAGATGGCAGGTTTGAGCCTCGGCGTGGCAGCCTTCTCGTTCGTGATCGGCTACTTCATCCGCATCTGGCTGGGGATTGAAGTGTAGGACAAACTTAAGTTTGTCCTACGAAACACCATGAAAATCTTAACCGTAGACATTGGCACAGGCACGCAGGATATTTTTCTTTACGATTCGAATCTCGACATCGAGAACGGATTCAAACTCGTCCTGCCTTCGCCTACCATGATGATTCATCGCCGTCTCAAGCAGACGCTTCCGCTTCGCACCCCGATCCTGTTGACTGGACATCAAATGGGCGGCGGTCCCTCGGCATGGGCAATCGAAGAATACGCCCGCGCCGGGATTCCCGTCTACATGACGCCAGATGCGGCGACGACACTCAATGATGAGTTGGACAAAGTGGAGGCGTTGGGAATTCGCATCATCTCCGATGATGAGGTCAAAGGTCTAACGTCGCAGGTCGAAGGTCTTGAATTAAGGGATTTCGATTTCCCAATCATCTCCAAAACCTTTGCGGATTATGGCGTTTCGTTGGATGATTTGGATGCCATTGCGGTGGCTGTGTTCGATCATGGCAATGCGCCCGCCGGAGTCTCGGACAGGCAATTCCGTTTTGATTATTTGGATGAACGAATAAAAGCAAGGAACTCTCTTTCTTCCTTCGCCTTTCTTTCAAACGACATCCCCCCCATCATGACGCGCCTGCAAGCTGTAGCGGACTCGGCGCGTGACCTGCCTTGTCCGCTGGTGGTGATGGATACGGCTCCTGCGGCGGTGTTGGGCGCAAATTTTGACCCGCAAGTGGCTGCGCGCAAACAGAAGATCATTTGCAATGTGGGAAATTTTCATACGCTGGCATTTCGTTTGGGTGAAATAGGAATCGAGGGAGTCTTTGAACATCACACGGGCGAAATCGATTTGCCGAAACTCGAA
>JAUXWL010000616.1 GCA_030680155.1 Anaerolineales bacterium | reverse complement strand
CCAATCATCCGGGGGATATGCCCGAAGGAACGTTACGCGCCATCTTGAAACAGGCGGATATTGATCCTGATGATTTCCTGAGAAAGAAATAATGACTAACCTCACCGCTGGAAAATGCATCCCCTGCCGCAAAGGCGACCCCGCGTTGACCAACGCGCAGATCGCGGAATTATTGCTTCAAATCCCCGCATGGGAATTGATCCAAGCGGACGACATTCCGCGATTGCAGCGGGTGTTCAAGTTCAAGAATTACGTCGAAGCGCTGGCGTTCACCAACAAGGTCGCGATGACCGCCGAAAAGGAAGACCACCATCCGTTGATGGTGGTTGAGTGGGGCAGGGTGACCGTGCAGTGGTGGACGCATGTGGTCAAGGGACTGCACCAGAACGATTTCGTCATGGCGGCGAAGATGGATGAGATGGTTTAGATTTCCTCACTTCCACACCCCACTCTCCGCAAAACGTTGCGGGACAATGTGGGTGATTTACTCTTCATAAATCAATTTTCATTCCGCCACTGCAACCAACGCGGTGGACGTTTGGCAGCTTATCTTCCAAATCCGATTACAGAGAGAGACATTCAGACCATGACAACCGACCCGAAGCAACATGCCGTCAGAGAAGTAGAATATTACGCGCCAAGCTTTCTCGACAAATTTATGAATTTTATCGAACGGCTGCCCGTCCCTTATTGGTTGACATATCTGCTGCTTTTTATTGCGCAAAGCACAGTCATGCATATTTTGGCGTGGGTTGACGGCTGGCTTCCCGTTTTTACGTCCAATCCGCTCATCTTTCTTTTTCCACTCTGGCAGTGGTTGCCTCTGGCGATCATGACTTATTCGAGAACTGTCTCCCGTCAGGCTTTGTCCACGTTTAGCCCGCTTCTGGATGCTGAAGAGAATGAGTTAAAAAGACTGAAATATGAATTCTCAACCATGCCTTCCCGAGGCGTGATCCTGAACGGTGTGGTTTGGGGAATTGTCTATGTCATCTTAACGTATGCGACATTCGACACTTTTTATGTGTCCTACGGGCTGGGAATGGGAACTTTATTGTCCGTTGTTCTGATGCTTGAAGGGCTGATCACATATATAACCGGAAGTGCGATCTACTATTATTCCTTTCGGCAGTTAAGTCTCGTCAACCGCACGGTGAGAATGGCAAAGCAATTCAACCTATTCCGTCTCGGCCCGGTGTATGCATTTTCCCGTGTGACCTCGCTCATTGGCATATCATGGATGGTCATGCTTAGTTTGACCCTGCTGGTCTTTCCCATCCAACTTGTTAGCGGATTGACCTTGGTGATACTGGCTTTACAGGTTGTGCTGGCGGTGGCGGCATTTGTACTGCCACTGTGGTTTGTGCATCTTCGTCTTGAAGATGAGAAGTTCAGGCTTCTGGAGGAACTCAATCGGCAGTTTGAGTTGACATCTGAAAAACTGCATCATTGTCTTGAGAATAGCGACATGGGGCCGGTGACCCAACTCAAAGATGCAATGCTCGGCTTAACCGCTGAAAGTGAAGTGTTGAACGGACTTCCCACCTGGCCGTGGCAGACAGGAGTGCTAACCGGCTTTCTGTCCGCGACCATATTGCCGATCGTACTCTTCATCTCACAACTTGCAATCGAGAAATTTCTGGTCAAGTAAAACTGATTATTTTTACCCCAACGCCCGCAAAGCGCTGTGGGACAATGTGCGTGATAAACCCAGGCTGATTGCGAACTGACTCGGGCGGAAACTCCACATCAGGACCAATATACACATGCGCCAGACGCTGGCGCATGTCCGCGCCGCCGCCTTCGGTCAGGTAGGCATTCCCGTACGCCACGAGATATTCCTGCAAGCCCATTTTCGTTCTGCCTCATCTGCGGATTAGTTCCGATAAATATTATCCAAGCCTTGAAATTCGTTTCCGCAGGGCGTTGTCATCCAGCGATTTTAGGATTCTCAACACCACCTGCCAATTGCCCAGCCAGCCGAGGAACTCCGCCCACAACGCGAGCAGACCGTGCGGCGGTTTGGGCAATTCCACGGCGGAGGAGAAGTCCACCACGCGCTCATCGAGTTGGTACACATAGCGGCTGAGTTGCGTGACCTTCGGCTGTGCCAGCAAGAATGCGCGGACTTGCTCACGCTCCTCAGATGTCATCCACTGCGGCAGGTCGGAGGTGGCTTTGAAATCACAGATCAAGGCCAGGTCTTTGAGCAGGTCTTTTTGATCCTGATTCAAGCCGTTTTCCTTTGATTCAAAATACTCCACATCTGGGTCAATATGCACCAGTGATTTTAACCATAGGCGATGGACCACGGTGCGGATGGCGTTCTTTGTCCCCGGGGTGGTGAAGTTTTGCAACAAACCTTCGTTGCGATGGTTTTCCCATTCATGCGAAACATCCGGTCCGATGCGGATGGCGTCGCACATGCCGAGGGCGGGGATGATCGGCGTGCCGCAGGTCAGAAAGAACGCGCCCGTTCCCATTGCTTCGCGCATATAACTAAGGCATTCACGATACGCGGCTTCGCGCGGCATGTCGTTGTATCGCCTGCCCTTCAACGCGCCTGCATATAAAAAATCCAGTTTGAAATAATCAAAGCCCCAGCGGCGTACCTGCTTCATCAGCGCAACCAGCCACGAGCGCGCGTCAGGATGCGTAGTGTCGAGCGCGTAGAGCGGTTGTCCCCAGTTGAATCCAGCCGAGACGAGGCGTCCGTTTTCATCATGCAAAAACCAGTCACGATGTTCATGGAACAAGCGTGACGACTTCGCCGCGATCAACGGTGCGAGCCATAATCCCGCGCGTCTGCCCGTTGATTTAATTTTCTCCGCCAGCGCCGCCATGCCCGACGGAAATTTTTTGTTCGCCTCCCAATCGCCGATGCCCTTTTGCCAGCCGTCATCCACTTGCAAAACTTCAAACGGTAAATCACCGAGTTGGTCAAAAGTTTCATTCAGAATTTTTTCATCGATCGCGGTGTACAGGCTGTACCACGAACACCACACGCGCGGCACGTGATTCTTGTCCGCCTTTCCAAAACGGATTCCCAACTCGTTGACGTAGCCATCGAAGACCTGACTCTCCGTCCCATGCGCGACGAACCACTCGATCTCATCCGCCTCACTCCGACCTTTGAGCTGGTCGCCAGCGAGGAACACATGCGCATCTGTGGCAAGCGCGCCGAGCAGGAGAATATTTCCATCCGCGAATTCCACTGCGCCCAGCCACGACCCATGCGGATTTGATTCGCGCGCATGGACGACATCGGTTTGCAGTGGGTGATAGATGGTCGGCTTTTGAGTTGGAAGCGGGGAGAGGTCCGTCCATGCGGCAAGCGACCACGACTGCCAGCCATGACGATAATAGCGGACAGGCGCGGCTTCGAATTGGATGGTAATTTCTGCCGCCTTTGAAATATGCGGGGACTGAATCTGGGAGAGTCTAAAGTTCATTTTTCATCCATGAAAAAAATTGGTAAAGGTTAAGTTGAAGTGATACACCTGAACGCGAGTTTCTCGAACGGGGTGAATGACGCGAAGAAAGCAATTCCATTCGTGAAATACAGGATACCGCCATAGTGCATACCTTGCAATTGAAAAATGAAACCCTGCCAGGGGCAATAAGTGGCAGATACGAGAGGCTGTAGCGGTGACTTTTCTTGTCCTTGACGGCTGAAAAGTCATAAGGTATATTAATTCACGTAACTTTCGGAAGGAATTTGGAGTATGTATGTACGAATTCGACAGAGTAGATATAAAAATCGTCAATTTACTCCTTGAGGACGGACGAATGTCCGCCTCGGAGATTTCGCGCCGCATGGGGGGCGTTTCCGAGCGGGCAGTCCGCTATCGTGTTGACCGGATGCGCGACGAAGGCGTCATCCAGATCAGCGCGGTGGTCAGCCCGGAAGCGCTGGGCTACAACATCAAAGCGGATGTCTGGCTGGAGGTGGAGTCCGACGCGGTTT
>JAUXWL010000614.1 GCA_030680155.1 Anaerolineales bacterium | reverse complement strand
AGACGCAAGGCCGCAAGGCTTTTTTAGGATTGCCCCTGCGCCAGATGGTACTCTTGCCGATTCCGTCGAGGAAAGGTCAAAATCTTAGCGTCTTGGCGGCTTTGCGTTGAGATTGTTAGATTCAGATTTGGAATTGCTGTTTTAAATGAGCGCAATTTGTGACCGCGCTGGGTATAATTGAACTTGCATTTAATCGCGTGATGTACTTTCCGTACCATTCAGGCTGGCAAAAATTATGAAAAAAATTCTGCTTTCCCTTACTTTGATTTTTATCCTTACTGGCTGTCTGAGACAGTCGCAGGAAGACGTCCTTCCCGCTGAGACAGCCACCCCTCTTCCGACCAGCGCTCCGGAAGCGATGCCTCAAAGTTCGATAACCGTGTGTCTTGGCGCGGAACCAAACACGCTATATCCGTTTGGCGAATTGAATGCAGCCGCGCGCAGTGTGCTGGCAGCGGTCTATGATGGGCCGATGGATATGATCTCTTATGAATATCAGCCGGCCATCTTTACGCAAATGCCATCGCTTGAAAACGGCGAGGCGCAAATCGTCAGAACACCGGTGCAGGTTGGAGGTCCGGTTGTGGATGCGGATGGGAATCTCGTCACCTTGGCAGCCGGCACGCGCGTCCGTCCCGCCGCCTGCCGCGCCGACGATTGCGTCATCACCTATGACGGGGTTGCCCCGCTCGAAATGGATCAGATGGTCGTCACGTTCCGCCTGCGCCCCAACCTCACCTGGTCAGACGGTGTGCCATTAACCGCAGACGACTCGTTTTATTCATTCGAACTTCACGCGCAAACCGACCCCGGGGATTACCTCATCAAACGCACACAGATCTATGAAATCGCGGATGCGGAGACCCTGCAATGGTGGGGCGTGCCGGGCTTTTTAGACTCGAGTTACTCCATGAATTTTTGGATGCCCGCCCCGCAGCATTTGTGGCAGGAGTTTCCCGCCGCCGAACTCCCCTCGATTGACATTGCCTCCCATACCCCGGCAGGTTGGGGACCCTACGCAGTAACGGAGTGGATACCGGGCGACCACATTACTTTGGAGAAGAACGAGTATTACTTCCGCGCAGTGGATGGTTATCCCAAAGTGGATACCCTCACCTTCCGCTTCATCCCCGACCCAAACACGGCATTGAGTGAGATGATCGCAGGCCGCTGTGATATTCTCGACCCCACCATCAACCTCGAACAGCATGTCGATATTTTGCAGGAAATGCAAACCGCTGAACAGGCCCAGGTCTTTGCAACAACGGGCATGTCCATTGAATGGCTTGGGCTGGGGCTGGACCCCGCCTCCTACGATAACGGATACAACCCCCTGACCGATCGTCAGGATTTCTTCGCCGATCCGCGCACACGCGAGGGCATTACCTACTGCCTTAACCGACAGGCGGTGGTGGATAACGTACTCTTCGGACTGACCACCGTTCCAACCACCTATGTGCCGAAGGAACATCCCTTGTTTGACGCGAATATCGCAGACCTCCCCTATGACCCCCAGGTTGGAACGGCCCTGCTTGAATTGGCGGGCTGGCAGGATGCGGACAAAGACCCTGCCACGCCGCTCCGCGCTGTGAACGTAAAAGGCGTTTCCTTTAACACACAACTGATATTGAATTACTACACCACACCTGCCACGCAGCGCAGGCAGGCAGTGGAGATTCTTCAAGCATCCCTGGCGGAGTGCGGGATCGCGCTCCATGTGGAATATTTTTCTCCCAACGATTTATACTCCTCCGGCCCCGACGGGCTTCTCTTTGGCCGCCGTTTTGACATGGCTCAGTACGCCCTCGGCGTGGAAGGCTTCGAGCCTCCCTGCAACTGGTTCACCAGCGACAGCATTCCCTCCGAATCCAATTCCTGGGCCGGCACAAATGTGACCGGCTTCCGCAGCGACGAGTACGATGCCGCCTGTCAGACAGCGAAATCCTCCCTGCCAGGCGAGCAGGCATACCTTAACAACTACCGCCGCACCCAGATCATATTTTCAGACGAACTCCCCGCAATCCCGCTCTATTATCGTCTGCGCATCGCCGCGGCTCGCCCCGAAGTCTGCCGCTTCGACCTTGACCCCACAGCCAATCCACTCTGGAACATCGAAGCCGTTGGCATCGGTGAAACCTGTCAAAACTGATTAGGGTGCAGCGGGTTTATTTGCTATAATTTGTCAGGATAATCATGAATCACAACATACTACTTGTCGATGACCAGCGTGACATCTTGCGGCTCCTGCGCGCCAGCCTTGAGTCGCTTAAGAATAAAGAGATCAATATTTTCGAAGCGCCTTCCGGCGAGGAGGCGCTTCTTGAATCCACGCGCCACGAGATCAACCTGCTGATCGCAGACTACAAACTGCCCGGCATGAGCGGCGTGGAACTCATGCGCAAAGTGCGCGCCCGTCACCCGGAGATTAAGATCGTCTTCATCACCGGCATGACCGATAAAAAGATGCGCGATGAAATGCTCAACGCGGGCGCCCTCGCCGTCTTTGACAAGCCCATCCCCATGGCGGATTTTCTGGATGTCGTGGAGCGCGGACTTGGACTCGTGCAGACCATCTTCCCCTCCGAACCATCCAACGAACCCGTGGAGGAACGCAGCTCACGCGTATCGGACCTGCTCGCCAACTTCAGGCAGGATATCAACGCTGAGGCAGTTTTCCTGCTCAATGACCGTGGACTCGTGCAGGCGCGTACCGGTAAACTACACGACTCCAGCATGGAAGTCTCGCTCATCTCCACGTTGATGACGATCCACGGGGCCAGCCTCAAAGTGGCGCGTCACAACCACCAGGAGACATTGGATTCCTATCATATTTTCAGCGGTGGCGATCATGACCTGCTCTTCATCCCCGTCACCCCGCTGTATGCCCTGCTGGTAGCGGGTAATGGGCTTACCTCCGAAGATTGCGTGATCGAGAACGTTAACGGACTGCTCGCCCTGCGCACCCAGGTGGAAAAAGCCCTCAAATCCATGGGCGTGACCGGGGAATTGAAAAATGCCGCCCAGGGACAACCCGCTCCCAAAAAACAGACCGACCAACTGGCCAAGGCGACCCCCGCTCCCGAAATGGAAGCGCTGCTCAATCAAGCTGCCACTCAAAAGACCAAAGCCCAGAATGTGGATGACTTCTGGAACGAAGCCGCGCAAAAACACGGCAACAAACCGGCCAGTTCAGAGGTTATGTCACTCGAAGAAGCGCGCAAGCTTGGTATTCTTCCAGACGGAAACTAAAAAAATTGTGATACAATTTTGCCCGCACTGGGGCATGGTGCAATGGCAGCACACCAGCCTTTGGAGCTGTGGATCTTGGTTCGAATCCAGGTGCCCCAGCCACAACTATCCGCACTTGCGGAAGAATTTTCTCAAACAGGATTTGTAGCGGAGCAATGCAATACCGTGCAAATCCTGTTTTTGTTCTCCAACACACCCAACCATGAGGTGACTTAATGAAGATAACCGCCATTCTTCTTGCCGCCGGACAGGGCACCCGCATGAAATCCTCCCTGCCGAAGGTGCTGCATCCCGTTGCGGGCAAGCCCATGCTCTGGCATGCCATGCGCGCCATTCAGCAAGCCTCCACCGAAAAGCCTGTGGTGGTGGTCGGCCACGGCGCAGACGAAGTGACCGCCTACCTCGGCGATTCTGCGCAGACCGTATTACAGGAACCGCAGCTTGGAACCGGTCATGCGGTGATGCAGGCAGAGTCCCTGCTCAAAGGCAGGACCGATCTTGTCATCGTTTGCTATGCCGACATGCCGCTCTTGCGCGGCGAAACCCTGCAAAAACTGGTCGAGACCCAAAAGAAAAACAAGGGACCGATTTCCATGCTGACCGTCATCGCCGACGACCCGCGCGGATTTGGCCGCATCCTCCGCAAAGCAGACGGCTCGGTGGAAGCCATTGTAGAGGAATACGTCGCCACTGACGAGCAGAAGCAGATCAAAGAATTAAACGTCGGCGGATATTGCTTCAACGCCGAATGGTTGTGGGACGCGCTCCAACGCATCCCCAAGAATCCCCAAAAAGGCGAATACTACCTGACGGATACGGTTGAACTGGCGGCCAAAGATGGCTTGCCTGTGCAGGCAACCGTGATGGATGATCTCGAAGAAACCATCGGAGTTAACACCCGCATCCATCTCTCTGAAGTGGAAAATGCCATGCGCCGCCGCATCAATCAGGGACACATGCTCAGCGGCGTCACCATGATCGATCCCGCCTCTACATACATCGAAGCGGGAATTCAGATCGGTAGAGACACCGTCCTCATGCCGAACAGCTACCTGCACGGAAAGACCGAGATCGGCGAAGGCAATCTCATCGGACCGAATACCATCATCCGCGATTCGAAAATTGGGAATCGCTGCAAAATTCTGGCAGCCGTCATGGAAAGCGCAGTCCTCGAAGACGATGTGGATATGGGCCCTTTTGCGCGGCTGCGGAAAGGCGCGCATCTTGGCAAGCACGTCCACATGGGGAATTTCGGTGAGGTCAAGGATTCGCACCTGGCAGACGGCGTGAAGATGGGACATTTCTCTTACATCGGCAACGCGCAGATCGGTGCAAACACCAACATCGGCGCAGGGACGATCACCTGCAATTATGACGGCGAGAAAAAACATGCCACCGAGATCGGCGAAGATGTCTTCATCGGGTCGGATACCATGCTGGTTGCGCCGCTCAAGATCGGTTCAGGCGCGCGGACGGGGGCCGGCGCCATCGTAACGAAGAACGTGGCGGAAGATACTTTGGTGGTGGGCATGCCTGCGCGCGCCATCAAAAAGTTGGAAAGAAAACCAAAGAAGAAATAACCTGGTGAAACCATGACCATCACACGTGAAGAAAAACAATCTCTGATCGACCTTGCGAACGAAGCCCGTCGCCGTGCTTATGTGCCGTATTCCAACTATCCTGTTGGGGCTGCGCTGCGCACAAAAAGCGGACGGATCTACACAGGCGTGAATGTGGAAAACGCCGCGTATCCGCAAACGATGTGTGCGGAGCGGATCGCGATTTTTAAGGCGGTCTCAGAAGGCGAAACCGAGTTCGAGGTGATCGCCGTGGTGACGAACAACGGTGGCTCTCCCTGCGGCGGATGCCGGCAGGTGATGGCGGAATTCGGGTTGGATACGGTTGTGTTGTTTGCAGATGGGCAGGGAGCATTAACAAAAGAAACTACTGTGGACAAATTGCTCCCCGAAGCCTTCACGCCGACCCATTTGGTGACAGACGATTAGACGAGTGGAGAGTGGCGGGTAGTCGCAGACTACTCACTGCTCCCTATTCCCTTATGACCGACTTCCGTTCCTTCCGTGCTTCTGCCGTTGTCCTTCGCCATGTTGATTGGGGCGAAGCGGACCGCATCCTCACGCTTTACACCCGTGAGCAGGGCATGGTGCGCGCCATAGCAAAAGGAGCAAGGAAAGTAACCTCACGCAAGGCGGGACATCTCCAACCGTTTACCCACATCACCGTGCAGCTTGCAAAAGGACGCGACCTGTTGATCGTCACGCAGGCGGAGACCATCAATGCATTCCTGCCGCTGCATGATGACCTGATGAAGACGGGCCATGCCGCCTATGTAGTGGAGTTGCTTCTGCGCTTTTCGTATGAAGAGGAAGGCGCGAATCCATCTCTTTTCAAGCTATTGGTGGAAACGCTGGATCGCATCGAAAAAGAGGACGAGGCGTGGCTTGCCGTCCGATATTATGAAATGAGATTTCTGGATGCAGTGGGTTTTCGTCCGCAGTTATTTGAGTGTGCCAATTGCGGACGCGAGATCCTGGCGGAAGACCAGTTCTTTTCGTTTACAGCGGGCGGCGTGATCTGTCCGCGTTGCGGCGATGGGATTCCCAATCTGGCGCGCATCTCACTGGAAACGCTCAAATATCTGCGTCACTTCCAACGCTCCAGCTACAGGGATGCCTCTCGTGCAAGACCCAGCCCCGAGGTCCAGAAAGAGGCGGAGGCGCTCATGCAGGGTTATTTCACCCATCTGCTCGAGCGGGAATTGAATTCGCCGGGCTTTATCAAACGGGTCAAATCATAAAAGCAGGACAGCTACTCGCTGTCCTGCTTTTTTCGTATCCGTCGGATCATGGAATGGCTGAGGGGTTTGGTGGAAATGGGGGAGGAAATCGAACGCGCATCAGAAGCATACCCGAACCTGCGCATGGTGATGCGGCGCACCCAACTTAGGATGACGCGCGCTGAAAATTCTTCTTCATAGGGAATGGGGATGGTGGTGTTCTTCTCAAGTGCGGTGCGCAAGTCTCGGGCGGTTTTGCCGGGGAATTCTGTGCGTCCTGCGCCAATCGCCCAGTAGATGTGAGCGTCGCTGGACGCGATCTTTGCAAACGGAAGAAACACTGCAATTTTGCGCGCAACCCTGTCGAAGTTTTGTGTGCCCATGTTATGCGTCTCGATCCCCTTCAGAACATCCTTTACTTGTGAGTTGGTTAAGGCGCCCAGCACGGATTCCATCGAAAGGCTGTTGGGCAGGTTATTGAATGGGTGCGGCGCAATGGCGATGCCGCCCTGCTGCCCAATGTGATCGAGGGTTTCGATCAGCGACATGCCCGCCGGTGGAAGCGTTTTGATGAACAGCGCCACCAGATGCCCTTCGCGGGTGGAGACCTCCACGCCGGGGATGACTTCCAAGCCATATATCGACGCAAGTTGCTGCGCCTCCAGCGACCCGCGCACTTCATCATGATCGGTGATGGCGATCACATCCAGTTCAACGTCGGCTGCTTGTTTTAGAATGGCGCGCACAGTGGTGGTTGCGTCATGGGAGTAGATGCTGTGGATGTGAAGGTCTGCGGTGCCCATATTGTTTTCCTGAATTATCTTCGTAGGTCCCTTTTGCTCCAATTCAATACAAACACCCATGCAGCCAAAAGGACAATTGGTTTAAACACGCGCCATAACAGGATTTGAAACCAGCGCCATTTTAAAGAATAGATGACCTGGGTAATGACCCAGCGCGCGAACAAGGTTTGCCCCAAGCCGCTTCGCCCCAGCCGACGCCTGTATCTGCGAAATGAAAATTCGCCACGCTGAAACGATTCTGTGATTTCCTGTGAGGCAATGACACCATAGCCCAGCGCCATGCTAATCCCCTCGCCGAAGATTGCATCCGCACCGATTGCATCGCCCACCAAAAGTACCCGGGGCACAGATACGTTGTTGCGCGGATTATACCAGCGGATGGGATGACTTTTGATCTCATAATCGCCCAGATCGAAGCCGTGCCGTTTCATCTCAGCGGCAAGCGGTTCCTTCAAGGCGGGGCGTTGTTGATCTGCAAGCAGGTTCGTGTCATAGATACCCCAACAGCGCATTGGTACACCTTTAACTTGCGTGGGAAAATCCCAGACATAGCCTGCGATGTTATTGGGGACGGGGAAGAAGTCGAAGAATGCGACTCTCCCCCGTTCCTGCTCAAATTCTTTGGATTGGGCGGAAGCGTTGGGGGTCAAGACCTCCAGCGCTCTGGCCGTGTAAACAGGTTCGCGTGGAAAGATACAGCGGCGCGTGATGCCGTTCGAGCCGTCTGCGCCGACGACAACTTGTGCGCGGAATTCACCCTGGTTCGTTTCAACAATTACACACTCTTCGCGCGGCTGGACACTTTTTACAACCACCCCCTCTCTAATCTCTATTCCACTACTCACTGCCTTTTTTGCCAGCCAGTGATCGAACTCGTCGCGGCGGATGACACGCAGGGCATGACGTTTCGGCATACGCACCTTGAGTCCCCGACCTGCAAAATCAAAATGGATTTCGTCTGAGTCGGCGTGCGGTACTTCGCGCACATCCAAGCCGAGGTCTTCGAGGATGTTTTCAGCGTCGAACACCAATCCGCCGCCGCAAAGTTTCGGGCGTGGATAATGCTCCCTTTCGAGGATCAGGATGCGGGGAGTCAGATGCGGGGCGGTCTTTATCAGATGCAGTGCGGTGGAGAGTCCGCTGGGTCCGCCGCCGATGATGAGGACATCTTTATTCATCGCCTCATTTTGCCATAAAAAACGCGGGCTGGATTATTCATCCAGCCCGCTTCTCTTGGAGGAGAAAAATATTTTTAATCTGCGGCAGCAGTGGCAGGGACGGCGGCGATGGAACCCCGCCAGAAGAACGCCCAATACATGATGACGGAGATGGTATAGAGGATGATCGTGCCGATGAACGGCGGACCGAATCCGTAGCGGACTTGCAGCCAGCCGCTGATGGTGGGGCTGAATGCCCAGCCGAAATTCCATGCCATGCTGGTCAGGCTGGCGACGGTGGCGCGCGCGGAGGGGTCAACGTGTTCCATAATGAAAGTCTGGTAGACGGGGCTGCTCATGTTCATCAGCGAGAGACGGATGTAGTAGGTGGCGGCGCCGACCCAGAAGATGGGCGAGAAGCCAAGCAGGATGAGGAAGGGGATCGAGAGCGCCTGCGAAATAACCACGAGTTGGATCTTGCCCGTGCGTTCGGCCAGCGGCGGCGCCAGCAGAAGCCCGACTCCCATTGCCAGCGAGCCCCAGGCAAAGAGCGTACCGATGACGGGGTCTGGCTTGTTATGCACCACGCGGAAGAAGACGTTCATGAACGGCATGATCAGCCCTGCGCCAAGCGAGGTGAGCAGCATGGGCAGAATCAGTTTGGTGAGCAGGAGTGGCTGTTTTGCGGCATAGGTGAATGGCGCAAAGACGGCCCGCTGACTGTGGGTGATGTTGGGGGATTTCATAAAAATCAGCGGCAGGATGGCAACGACCGCGCCGATACCGACGATGAAGATGGCGTTTCCATACGCGGCGCTGCTGGTGGCGGAGACATTTTGCGCCTGTCCGATCCAGCTTGGCAGGTAGCCGCCGATCCAGTTGCCGACGGAGGCCATGGTCATTTGCAAGCCCTGTCCAAAACTAAAGAGATAGGTGCGTTCCTTCTCGTCGCTGTTCTCCATGAGGAAGGGCGACATGGTGACGCCCGCCAGACTTTGGGCGACGCCGGAGATGACGTTCATGGTGTAGAGGGAGGTCTCTGACTGCCAAAGCGCCATGGCGATGATCGAAAAACTTAGCAACGCGCCCGAAAGGATGAGCGAGTTTTTGCGCCCGATCACATCCGCGAGGTAGCCCATGGGCAGGGCGGCGACGAGCGCGACGAAACTGCTGGTGGTGATGAGGTTGCCCAACAGGGCTTCATCGAAGCCGAGGCTGAGGGCGTAGAAGTTAAAGATCAGACGGAAGACGCCCATCACCAAACCGGTGATGATGACGTTCCATAAGTAAAGCCGCGCATTCGGTTTGAAAGCGCGGAGGTGGGAACCGTATTCGCCGAGCAGACGAAACGGCTTTAGCACAATTGGAGTTTTTTCATTCATACGGGTCTATTCTTATTCGGGGTCTTTATCCAAAAACGATTTCAGATTTCCAAATACCAGTTCCAATGCCTGTTTGCGGATGGTGTAGCGGTTTTCTTCATGTGCCACAGAAAGTTCCACCAGGCTGGCGAGGCGCAGTTCACGCAGGTGATGTGTCACTGTCGGCGGGCGGAGTTGCAGTCGGCGGGCGATCTCGGAGGGGGTCAGGTTTTCCTTGCTGAGGTAGAACAGAATTTTGAGGCGGGTTGGGTCGGCGAGGGCTTTGAGCGAACGGACGAGCGCATCGGGCACGCTTTCGCCGGGGATGACGGACATATCCGCGGGGCGCGCGCCGAAGAGCAGGAGCATGGTGTCTTTGTCCAGCTTTTCGAAGAAGATCAGCGGGGTTGTCCAAAAGGCGGGGGCGATGACAAAAGATTTGGCGTTGAATTCCTCGTCCAGTTTGATGCCTTGGGAAAGCTCGCTGAACAGCTCGTCAAAACTGAGTCGGATGGCGAGTGCCTGGGCGTTTTCCAGACCAGCTTTCAGCGCAGGTCCGATGCGTTTTTCTTCCTCTTCAAAGAATGCCTGATAATACGAATTGATGGCGGAGAGGAATCCTTCGCCGAGTTCCTCGGGTTTGCTCCACCAATCGAGGCAGCGTTCGATGGCGTCTTTTTTTAGACCGCCGTGTTTTTTGTGGAAGACCTTGTAGAAATACTCCACGTCTTCAGAATTCCAACTTCCAGACGATGCAACGCGCAGCAGAATCTCGCGGAAGCGGGCGTGTTTTTCAGCATCTTCCGCTGAGCCGCCTTCATACGGTTCATCGAGCCTTTGCAGTTTGGACATGCGCTCGGCGGGCGGAATTTGCTTGAGCGCCCAAAGCGCGCTGATGGCATCTTTGGGCTCGGGGAGGGTCGATAGCCATTTGAGCGGAACACCCGTGATCGGGAAGACCTCCTCCAGCAGTTTGCGTTCGGCTGCCGGTATGCGCGCGCGGACACTGGCGGCAAACGCCGGACGGATACCAAAATATTCAGGTTCAAGCAAAACATGCAGACTGACGAATAACTCGTAGGCGGTGCCATAGTCCCAGGTTATGGAGGGGGAGGTGGTTTGTTTTTCAGTCAGGATGTCCATAAGAGTTCTCGCTCTGTTCCGTGATTATTTTGTGGCTTTCAGTTTTTTACCGAGGGAGATCAAGGTTTCGCTTGTGCTCTTGTCGATGGTGTCGTTGAACGGCGGGACGTGTTTGAAGAGCGTGCCGAGGGTGACGAGTACTTGTCCGGTTTGGTGTGTGAACGCACTGCGGGTGGTGGTTGCCCCTGTGCCCGCGTCGGCTTCAGCCATTGTGGATATTTTTTCCTGCTGTATCTGATCGTACATAGTGGTAGACATGGCTCTCTCCTCGTATATAATGCCCACGGTCATATCATGCCCGCAGGGTACAAATTGCGCTTATCCCCTTATCCCCTTCTAAAAAAGCGCAATTTGTGACCGCGCTGAGTATAAATTAGGTGGATAACTGTTTTAGACCGATGCCTAATTAGATGATAGTCTAACTTAGGTGGATTGTCAAGAGGGAATTTCCTGAAAATTCGAGAGTTTTGTTGGAAAAGATGCCTTGGTAGGGCTGCACCTAAACGTGGTAGAAGTCTTTTGCCACAGATTATCACGGATTTTTGAATTCAGTCTGCGAAAATCCGTGAAATCCGTGGCAGAATCTTTGCGTTGCTACAGACTCCACGGTTTACTGCGGTGATACCG
>JAUXWL010000608.1 GCA_030680155.1 Anaerolineales bacterium | reverse complement strand
GCAGACTACTGTACCGCAAGACATGTCCTGCCTGCGCCAGTGCCGCAGGCACAGGTGAGTTCATCGAAGGATTTATCTTGCGAGCGACAAATGGGCTGCCAAAGTACGCGCAATGTGAACATTGCGGTACTGAAGTACGCGCTACAGAAAATCGGAATGCAGACTTTAGTCTGCCCTGGTATTGCGGGTGTGCAAGCAAGCCATGTCAGGAACGGAGTCGAAAGTCTCCCGACTTTCGAGCAAAATCAGGAGATTTTGCAGTCCGCGTTGCAACCTTTGCTTGCACACCATTGCGGACTGAAGTCCGCGCTCCGCGAATTTTCTAGACAAAAGACCTCGGAAGTCTCGCAGACTTCCGAGGTCTTTTTTTTATCTATTTACCTTGCCAGCACGTGCCTTGCGATCACCAATCTTTGAATCTCACTTGTCCCTTCGCCGATGGTCATCAGGCGCGCGTCGCGGTACATACGTTCCACTTCATATTCGCGGCTGTACCCATATCCGCCATGGATTTGGATGGCATCATAAAGCACACGCTCCGCCATTTCGGTGGCGTATAACTTGGCAATGGCCGCTTCTTTACCATACGGGCGTCCCTGGTCTTTGAGCCACGCCGATTTGTAAATGTACGTCCGTGCCAGCTCGATTTCCACTTCCATGTTGGCGAGTTTGAACTGGATTGCCTGAAACTCTGCAATGGACTGCCCGAATGCCTTGCGCTCTTTTGCATAGGCAACCGCGGCTTCCATCCCAGCCTGTGCCAGCCCGATGGAGATCGCGCCGATGCTGATGCGTCCTGCGTCCAACGTGGAGAGCGTCTGCTGCAAGCCGCGTCCTTCCGCACCGACCAAATTCCCAAGCGGCACACGGACGTTATCATACGTCATGCCGTGGGTGGGGGAGCCGCGCAAGCCCATCTTCTTTTCTGCCGGGCCAATAATCAATCCCTTTGAATCTGTCGGCACAAGGATCATGCTCAACGATTTTGAACCGCCCTTTGGGTCAGTACGAACGAGGGTAATGATGTAATCCGCAATGCCGGCATTCGTACACCACATCTTCGCGCCATTGATGACCCACTCATCGCCATCTTTTTCGGCGCGGGTGGTCACGCCGCCTTGAATGTCCGAGCCGGCCCCGGGTTCCGTTAGCGCCAGTGCGCCAAGTTTACTTTTTCCCTGTGCGACCAGTGGAAGCCATTTCTTCTTCAATTCCTCTGTCCCATATAACGCAATGGGCGCAGTGCCAAGCCCGTTGTGTGCGGTAAGCGCCAGCGCCGTGGAACCGCATCCCCAGCCCAGTTCCTCCATTGCAATGGCGTTCGAGATGGCGTCCACGTTCGAGCCGCCGAATTCTTCAGGGATGCTCATACCCATCAGACCGACGGGTCCACCCTTGCGAACTGCATCCCAGTTGAATTCCTCCTTCTCGTCCACCTCGCGGGCTTTGGACTTTAACTCCTTTTCCGCAAAATCGTGAACAATCTTTTTCCATATTTTCTGTTCTT
This sequence comes from Anaerolineales bacterium, assembly GCA_030680155.1. Classification (GTDB taxonomy): domain Bacteria; phylum Chloroflexota; class Anaerolineae; order Anaerolineales; family Villigracilaceae; genus Villigracilis. The sequence continues at coordinate 2,049 of JAUXWL010000608.1, read as the reverse complement.
CGTTGAGATCGAAATCCATTCTGACTCCTGTGTTTATAAGGTGATGACTTTCGATGCCCTGATCTGGGCTTCGATAATATCCGTCATGCCGCCGACGATGCCGGCTTGAACCTGGTCCGCCAGCCCCATCGCATCGAGGCAGGTCGAGCAAACGATGAGGCGTACGCCTTTGGCTTCCATTTGTTTCAGTTGTTCCAGAACAGGCGAACCGCTGGTCGTCAAGCGGACGCCGTCGGTGTAAAAACAAACCACGGGTGGCAGTTGTCCGCTTTCCAACAGCAGCGAAAAAAATTTTGTGATCAAGGTTTCACTCAATGCCTGCAAGTCGGTTTGCCCCATCCCAAACCGGGTGCAGAGAATAACAGTGTCTTTCATAACTTGCTCCTATGTACTGAAATTTTCAAGCAGTTTCATGGCCTGCTTCAATTTTTTCTTTGGAACAAAGACTTGCACATGCCCCAGCAGGTCCATTGTAACGGGGAAGGCGTTTTGCCCCACCGACTCTTGAAACAACTCCGTATCGATGTCGTTTGCCTCGAGATAACTTTCCAGCAAATCCGCTTCGAGGCGGCTGGTTAATTCGACCAACAATGCATATTTCATTTCGTCATTCATGGCGTCCTCCAAAAGACGATGAACAGAACCGTCCACAACACACTCACGATCAACTGGCGAATGCCGATTCGCGTGGGCTTCCATCCAACAGCGGGATGGGTAATGCCCCAAAGCGTTTCGAGCCATTGCGCCAAAAATGGGATGAAAATAAATGACGGCAGGAGATTGAGAATCCCAAGCAGGATGGACAACGCCAGATTGAACGACGTGTACCCCAATGCGCGACTCCCCGCCCGCCACCACGCGCTTCGCCGCCCCGCCGACGCCTGCTCCTGCTCCCAATCCCGTTGACTTAGCCGAAGATACGCGTAGACGATGCTGGCTGCCGATTGCAGCCATGTCAGCGCCCACAGCCACCAGCCGACCGAATCATACTCGCGGATGCCCACCCAATACGCGGCAGGCGCAGTCAGTGACAGCACGCCCGTGGCAATGACTTCCACGCCCGCCTGTCTGCGTTCCGCACGTTGACTGACCAGCCACAAATGCCATGCAAAGACGGGAACGCCGGGAACCGCGAGGTAGAGAATATAACCGAAGCCGTCGAGGATAAGTCCGAGTAAGGCCAGGGCGGTGATACTGCCATAGACCACCAGCCAGAAACGGGCGGCGGGAAGATCCGTCCTGGGTCTTCTATCCGAATAGGCTTTGACCATCACCGTCATCGGCTGGCGGATCATAAATGCCGACATCGCTGCAACAATCAGGCTGAAGGTGGCAAAGCTGAAATCACGGCCTGCGAAAATCCCCACCAAAAGCGGGCTGAAAATAAAGACCCATGAGCCGTGGTCTTGGGGAAGGGCGATCTGTTTTTTGAAGAAATGCTTCATTCATGCAAGGATAAAGGAAAAAGGATGCCCGCGCAAGGTTGAGTACCTGGTGATTACCCACATTTCTTTCGTCCGCTAATTTCAGGGAAGAAAACCAAACCTCAGCCGCGAATTCCACGAATTTTCACAAATTGGTTTTAAAAATCTGCGTGAATTAGCGAAATTCGCGGCAAAATGCTCTGGCTTTGAGACCTGGAAATGACAGATACTGACTTGTGGGTAATCACCAGTGAGTACGTGTGCCCAGCATGGGTACGTGTGCCCAGCATGGGTATAATCAGTAGATTACGAAAACCTCGCGTAGTGTGCGCTCTCCCCTGGCACCGCCCGCCAGGGCAGGTGTAGCGCAAAACTGGCGTTAGACGCCTTCGGCAGCGCCAATTACGCGCTTTCGTGAAGTACTGATAATACGGATAAATTTTTACAAGGAGAGTAAGTTGTATGTCACCAAAGAAACGAACGGGTAAGAAAAAGCAAGTTGCACAGTCAGATAAAACCATTCAGTATGTTGCGATTGCCGCGATTGTGGTCGTGGTTGCCCTGTTGGCGTGGAGCGTGATTCGTAGAAATGCCCCCGCTGAGGAAGCGCAAGTGGAGGCTCAGC
>JAUXWL010000606.1 GCA_030680155.1 Anaerolineales bacterium | reverse complement strand
ATTCAAGTCCGCATGTATCGCAATCGAAATGAGATCGACAAAACGATTCTTGCCATCGGTTCGCACGACCTGACGCTTGATCTCATCGCACAATTCCTTGCCGAGCATGACCGCCGCCTTGCATCCGCCAATGTCGGCTCGCAGGGCGGGCTGGTTGCGTTGCGGCGCGGTGAGGCGCATTTGGCAGGTTCGCATCTGCTTGACCCTGCGGATGGCACGTATAACATTTCATACATCCGTCAGTACATGCCGAACATCCCCGTCAAAGTGGTTGCGCTGGTCGGGCGCGATCAGGGGTTGATCGTAAAGAAGGGAAACCCAAAGGGCATCAAAAGTTTGGGAGACCTCGCAGGCACAGGTCAGGAAGGAAGCGTGCAATTTGTCAATCGTCAGCGCGGGGCGGGCACGCGCGTCCTGCTCGATTATCATTTGAATTTGATGACAATTTCCCCCGATTCCATTGCGGGCTATTATCAGGAAGAGTATACTCACCTTGGTGTTGCGGCAGCTGTCGCTTCGGGGCGCGCGGATTGCGGGCTTGGAGTTGCCGCCGCGGCGCAGGCGCTGGATCTGGATTTCATCCCGCTATTTCAAGAACGTTATGATCTGGTGATTCCCAAACAATTTACGGATGACGACTTGCTCACGCCTCTCTTCGACCTGTTGGCTGACTCGCGGTTTCAAGAGGCAGTATCTCAACTGAAAGGGTATGACGTGTCTGTGATGGGCACGATAATTTTGGAGGACTGATGACAGACGGATTGATCATTGACGATAACCGCCAGACGGCGGATGCATTGCAACAAATGCTTGGGCTTTTGGACATACCCGCAAAGGTGGCGTACGGTTCCAGCCCGGCCTTATCCATATTGACGGGATTTGTCCCGCGCTTTATCTGTCTCGACATTAACATGCCCGGCGTGGACGGCACGGAAGTGCTGGCGTACATCCGCCGTGAACCGCGTTTGATGAAAGTGCCTGTCATTATTATTACGTCCGACGACCAGCCTGAAACCCGCCAGCACGTTCTGCGCGGAGGCGCGCAAGCCATGGTCATTAAACCTGTGACGCTCGAAGTGCTCGAAGGCGCCCTGAAAAAGGCAGAGGTTATTACCTGAATCATTCTTAACTCACCTTACGCAGTACCGCAAGGCTTGTCCTGCCTGCGCCAGTGCCGCACATCGTCCCGACACTTGCACCGAACGCAAGTACGGTGTGTCCTTCGGGAGGCACAGGTGAGTTCATCGAAGGATTTATCTTGCCCGGCAAAGCAACATAAATGTTGCTGTACGGATAAACCGCGTAAGGTGAGTTCTTTAAATCAAAAACGGACGCTGTAAAAGCGTCCGTTTTTGATTTAAGGCTTGGGCCAGGGAATATCCACCGGCAGGGAGTAGCCGTGTTTTTCGACAGTATATAGCTTTCCATAAGACTCAGCGATACAGCCGGCCTCGTCCTCAATGGTGTATTCGGTGATGAACTGGTCGGGGTAGGAAAATGTCCACCACAGGTATGCGCCGCCCTGACAGACAAAGGCTTCGATGAAGTAGCCGCGGTCATCGTCCTTGGTCATTTCCACCTGTCCCCAGGTGATGGTGACCTCGTCCCCGTTGCGATATGCCTGCACATTCGGCGGCGGACCATACATATTGCTGCCGACCCTTTGCAAATCAGGTTCCACTTTTGGCAGCACGCTTACATCGCCAATCACGTCCACCACAGAAGGGGCGACCCAGCAGGAATAACTCAGCTTTTCGAATTGGACATATAACCACTGACTGTACACCCCCCGCCAGCGGGCAACTCCTTTATCTGCGGGGTATAAGTCTGCGGCGTGCAGATACGCGGCGGATGGCCCATAGCGGCAGTGAGCCTGCTTGTTGACAGTGACGATGGGCAGGGTGGCGGTTGGGATGGCAGTGAGAGTGGGCGTCAATGTGATCGTCGGGGTGAGTGTGATGGTTGGTGTGAGGGTAAAGGTGGGCGTAAAAGTAAGCGTGGAGGTGGGGGTCTGCGTCCATGCGGCGGCCGTCATGGTGGCTTGTTCTTCAGGGGCAGGCCCGCAGGCGGAGAGGGCCAGTACGATCAGTAAAAGCGTGACAAAAGTCTTTCTCATTTAAAATTCTCCAGTAAAGTAACGGTATTCTCGCCAAGCGCTTCGTTGGCATATCCGCCTTCCATGATAACGGCAGTGGGGAGATTTAATCCAGCGACCCTTTTTCCGATTTCCATAAACCCATCCCGCGTCAGGTGGAACATGCCGAGTGGGTCGCCGTCGAAGGCATCCACGCCTGCCGAGAGGACCAGAAATTCTGGCGCGAAATTGCAGATCATGGACAACGCTTCATCCAACGCGGCAAGATACCCTGCATCGCCGGTATCTATTGGGAGCGGGAAGTTCTTGTGGAAGCCAAGCCCTGCGCCTGCGCCGGTTTCATCCGCGAAGCCGATGTAGTGCGGATATTCAAAATCGGGGTCGCCATGGATGGAAATGGTCAGCACGTCACTGCGTTCGTAGAAAATATCCTGCGTGCCATTGCCTGCATGGTAGTCAATATCGAGCAGGGCGACCTTTCCTTTGGCGGAAAGCCAGTTTGCAGCGACAGCGGCATTGTTAATGAAGCAATACCCTGCGGCGTAATCCTTCCCTGCGTGGTGGCCTGGGGGACGGCATAAAGCAAAGGATGAATTATGTAGGAGGAAGGATGAATTGGCTGCGCTTAAGGCAATGTTCGCGGATGTCAATGCGGCTGTGTACGTCCCTGCCACGATACAAGCGGAGAGGTCCATCAGGTAATAGCCACCGCGTCCGCGCAGGGAGGTGGTGGGGCGGGCCGCGCGCCGCAATGCAAAGGTGGCAGGCAGGAAGGCGTGCTGTTCGGGCGAAGCCGCAATCTCAGGATCAGAAGCCAGCCACTCGTCCCAGCAGGAGGCGAGGAAGTTGAGATAGCCGCAGTCATGCACAGCGAGGATCGGGTCGAGTCCAAAGTCGTCCGGCTCGGCAAATTCCGCCCAATCGGTTTTTTGAAGCGCAGCCACGATGCGATCCATGCGGTCGGGGTTTTCGTAATAGGGCACACGAATCCCGCCGTCAAAGACTTCAAACGGCGGAGAGTGCTTGCGGTGTTCTTCGGAGTAAAATACTTTCATGGTAAGACAATTTTACCCGCAAGCGTCTGTGCTGCACGGAGGAACGATGGATGTTTTTGATGCAATTCACGGAAGACAAACAATTAACAAGGTGAAGCAGGATGCTTTGCCGCGCGAGGTAATCGAAAAATTGCTGAGCGCCGGCGCGCAAGCCCCGAATCATTATAAGGTTCGCCCCTGGCGATTTGTCGTTTTGACGGGGGACGGGCGCAGGAAACTCGGTGACGTATTCGCCGCCTCTTTTCTGGAACGTAATCCTGCCGCTCCAACCGAAGCAGCGGACAAGCCCCGATCATTGCCGCTCCGCGCTCCCCTGGTCATTGCCGTCGGCGCAGATAAACCCGCTCCTGATACCAAAGCCATCGAGATCGAGAATATCGCTTCGGCGTCTGCGGCTGCGATGAATATTCTACTGGCTGCCCATGCACTGGGGCTTGGCGCGATCTGGCGCACAGGTGAATGGGCGCGTGATGCAAAGGTGAAAGAGTTCCTGGGTTTTGCCGCAGACCAGCATATTATCGGCTTTATCTATGTCGGTCACCCTGATGTAGCTCCAGAGTCGTATGTGCGCCAGGGTTTTGAAGATCGAGTGACGTGGGTGGAGTAAGTAAAAAGTAAAAAGTAAAAAGTAACGAGAGACATTGCTGAAGGCTTTGTCTCTCGTTTTATTTCTTCTCACTCCTCACATTGTTTCTATGGCCCCACTGCAAAAAGGCCTTCAAACACAACTCGCAGGGCGCGAGGACACGAAGTACACGTAGGTTAATATAAATGAAAGGCTCTTACTTGGTGTTCCTTAGTGACCTTCGTGTTTAATTGGTTTTTGCAGTGGAGTCTTCTATCTCCCCAGTATTTCCAGCATGAGATCGGGCCGGTCAGTGATGATACCATCGACGCCCCACTCGATGAGTTTGCGCATGGTCTCCTCGTCGTTGATCGTCCATGGTTCGACGGCCAAGTTGCGGGCATGCGCGGCTTTGACGAAGGATGGCGTCATAACCGTGATGCCGCCCGATTCTTGCGGGACTTGCAGGGAAAAGAAGTGAGGCGTGAAGTACCCACCGAGGAAGGCTTTGGTCATGAGGACGAATACGGTTGTCTCTTGTCTGGCGCTGGAGGTGGCAACTTCAGGACATTCCTTGCGGAATTCCTGGATACGTTCATCGTGAAAGGAGGCGACCAGTACTTTGTCTTCCATGCCGTATTGGCGGATGAGGTCGCAGAAGGGTTTTGTCATCGAGGTGTTCGTCTTCTTGAGTTCGATGGTCATGCGCATGTACGGAAATTCAGCGAAGACATCTTCCAATATTGGCACGGTGATACCCTGATCACGGAAGGGGAAGGTGGCTCCACCATCCATTGACCAGTCATAGCCTGCGTCAAATTGCTGGAGTTCTTCGTAGGTCATGGCTTCCACGTCGCCTGTGCCGTCGGTGGTGCGATCCACGGTCTCGTCGTGGATGAGGACGAGGATGCCGTCGCTGGTGATGTGCAGATCCATTTCGAGCGCGTCCACGCCGAGGTTGACGGCGTTTTGGAAGGCGAACATGGTGTTTCCGGGCCAGAGGTTATCTCCGCCCTGATGGGCGATGACAAGCGGGTAGTTCAAGTCTGCGGCGTAGTAGGGGTGGTTGGGGGCGGGGCGGGTGGTGAGGCGAAAGGTGATAAATGCGGTGAGGAGAAAGATGACGATATTGTGCCAGCGTTTTAATTTCATGCGTCTGCTCCGGGATGGGGTTGGGCTATTGTACCCTTAAGAATTGACATGCTCCATATTTTCACGTATATAATGCTGAGGGAATATTTAGATTTAGAGTCCATCCGAAAATTCCCGGAGCGCGGACTTCAGTCCGCAATGCTAAGGCAGACTAAAGTCTGCACTCCGATTTTTCGGATAAGTTCTTAACCCGTAATTCATTCCATGGAGGCAAATATGCTTGCATTACGTTTGTTGGCGGAGGGTCCGAATACGGAGCTTCTCTGGCTGGTGTATGGCGGGATTGCGTTCCTTGTGTTGGTGATCCTGCTTGGGTGGTGGGGCGGCTCGAGAAAACCGGAGCAGGTTGAGGCCACGCATGATGCGGTGAAACCGTCCGTGAAGAAAGTGGCGGATAATCTGGCATTGATCGAGGGAATCGGTCCCAGGGTGGTGAAAGTCCTTAAGAAGGCGGGGGTCGTGTCGTTTGATGATCTTGCGCGCGCGAAGGCATCGGATGTGCAGGAAGCTCTTAATGCGGCTGGTTTGCAAATGATGACCCCGGAAGGCTGGATCGATCAGGCGAAGTTGGCGGCGAAGGGCGATTGGGAGGCTTTTGAGAAGTTGAAAGGCAAATTGAAGGGTGGACGGAAAGTTAAATAAAATTGGGTATGGGGCAGTGCGGCAGTTGTCATTTTTAATGTGTAACTTAAGTCACTGTATACAATTTCACAAAGCGCATATAATTCCGCGCTGTTCTAACCAAAACAACTGGAGGTATGAGATGAAGAAAGTCTTGTTTGCTGTAGTAGTGTTTGCCGCTTTGCTCGTTGCGGCTTGTGGCGGCGGTGGTGGTGGTGATGCGGCGGTAATCGAAGCTGTTCCCGCCGAATATGCCGGTGCAACCAACCCGTTTGGAGCGGATGCGGCCGCTGCCGGCGCGGATATTTACAAGGTCAATTGCGAAACCTGCCACGGTCCTCAGGGACATGGTGATGGTCCTGCCGGCGTGGCATTGGATCCTGCCCCGAAGAACCTGCCCGAAATTGCCGCCCAGGTTGGCGATGACTTCCTGTACTGGCGTGTCAACACCGGCAAGGAAGGCACTTCCATGGTTGCATGGAAGGGTATCCTGACCGACGAGCAGATCTGGCAGGTGGTTGCGTACGTCCGCACCCTCAAATAATAAGTCCCTGCATCAAAAAAGACACGCCGCGCGGCGTGTCTTTTTTGATGCCTGTATTTTTGCGAATTTTTATTTGACCTTACGCGAAGGAGTGGCGCGAACGGCAAAACTGTGTAAGCGAAAATTCCCGGTGCGCGGACTTTTGCAGATTAACAAATTATCCTGACAATAAAAAATGAAGAGTTTAAGTACCGCAATGTTCACATTGCGTGTACTTTGGCAGCCTATTTGCCGCTCGCAAGATGAATCCTTCGATGAACTCACCTGTGCCTCCCGAAGGACATCGGGACGATGTGCGGCACTGGCGCAGGCAGGACATGCCTTGCGGTAGCGGTCAGAATAATTTGGAAAAGTTCAAAAGTCCGCAATGCCAAGGCAGACTAAAGTCTGCACTTCGATTTTTCGGGTAAGTCCGTAGTCCGTTTCAGCGGACTTTTACGTACTGAGCGGAAGTTGTTGTTATACGATTGTTAAGGCGAGTTTTCAATCCGGGTTATCAAGGTATTCTTTAATGCGGGTGATCAACTCGTCAGGATGAAAGGGTTTGGTGATGTAGTCGTTTGCACCGGCGCCGAAGGCAACGGCGCGGCTGTCGCCGTCATCAAGGGCGGTGATGATGATGATGGGGGTGAAGGCAAAGTTTGGTTCTTCGCGCAGCGTTCTGCACAGCCTGAACCCGTCGGGTTGGGGCATCATCAGGTCGAGCAGGAAAATGTCTGGATTGGTCTGTTTAGCTGCTTCGACCGCCTTGGCGCTTTCATTGATGGATATGGTCTGGAAGCCTTCAATGGAAAGCAGTTTTTCCAGAAGATCTGTAACCAGCTTGTCGTCGTCTACGATCATAATTTTCGTCATGAATTCTTCCGAATAATTGGGATGATGGTTTCGATTAGTATAATCATACAAGGAAAAAATCGATTGGGCAAGTTAATTGCCCGATCCGGTTGGGGTATCAGGTGCGCGAAATTAACCGTTTACGGTGTCGTTGATCTGTTGGATAAAGTCCCTGGGCAGGATCGGCTTGGTGATGAACTTATTGGCTCCGGCGTTGGCTGCGTCCCGTTTGGTGCCTTCGTCGCTGAGCGCCGAAACCATGAAGACGGGAATGTGACTTAAATTGGGGTCGGACTTGATCAATTTGCAGATGGCGATTCCGGTGATCTCCGCCATCATAATATCCAGCAAAATGAGATCAGGCATAACGGTTTCGACTGCCTTGAGCGCATGGCGGCTTTCGTTAACCGAATGCGGCTCGTGCCCGCCAAGTTTGACGATATTGGATAGCAGTTCGATGGTTTCCAGGTCATCGTCCACGATCAGTATCTTTGCCATGGGTTTCTCCCGGTTGTTTCTAAATCACAAGGGTATTTCATCTTCACAATCATACAATTAATTGAGTTGGGGCACAAAGCAAGCAGACCTCTTTGCAGTGTTAAGGACGATAGGAGTCTGTTGGGGCTGGGGCGGTGCAGGCGGTTTTATGCGGCGCCTTCGAGCAGGGTATCGATGCGTGACCGTAGTTCGTCAAGATCGAAAGGCTTGCTCAGGTAGTCGTTGGCACCGAGCGTGGCTGCCCGACTGTTGCTCCTGTCCATGGCGGTGATGATAAGGATTGGCGTGCGGGTGAATTCGGCGTCCTCGCGCAGCATCCTGCAGAGTGTGAAGCCGTCCGGGGGCGGCATCATAATATCAAGGATGAAGAGCGCGGGGCGCATCTGCCGGGCGGTTTGCATGGTTTTCGAACTGTCGTTCAGGGCAGTGACTTCGTAGCCGCTCGCGGAAAGAAAGCGTTCCAGCAGGGTCGTGATTTTTGGGTCGTCATCTACGATCAAGATTTTTGACATGGGCTTTTTCCTGCCTTATTATACCCAGCGCGGTCACAAATTGCGCTTTTTCAAAGGCGGGAAAGCGCAATTTGTACCCTACGGGCATGTATGACCGTGGGCATTATATATCAATTTTGGCTGGTTATTTCCCGGCTGGATATGTCTCAATATAGTGACAAGGTAATACGCCATCTGTGCCTCCTTTGAGTTAGACCTTCCCCCCAATCGTTCGGTACACTTCCAAATTTGCTTCCAGTTCCTTCGCTGGTGTGAACCTGTCTACAATGGATTCTCTCGCATTTTTACCAAGTTCAGCGCGCCTTTCAGGAATGTTTAACAATTCCATTATTTTCTCTGACAGAGCGTGTGCATCATTGACGTTTATAAAGATACCATTCTTTCCATTTTCGATCACATCCACCGCGCCGCCGACGGGCGTGGCGATGACGGGCATTCCACATGCCATTGCTTCGAGCACCGCATTCGGCATTCCATCCCGCAGTGAAGGGTGAACGAAAACATCCATCAATGAATAATAAGCAGGCAGGTCTTTGTGGGGGACTTGTCCCGTGACGATGATTTGACAATCGGGATTCGCGCTTCGGAACTCCGCCAGGGCTTGCTCGTCCACCCCAGCCCTTACCTCGCCGACAATGAGCAGGGTGGCGGGGCGTCTTTTATTGACTTGCGCGTAGCCAGACAGGAGTGTTGCCAATCCCTTCTTTTCCCGCAATTCTCCCACGAACCCAATGACAATATTACTCAAGGCGGCGTCCCCGCCGCCGAGGACGGCGGCTTGAGCAGATGCTAACCCCAGCGCCTCTGCCAATGCCTCATTCTTCTCCATCGGTTTGAACCGTTCCGTATCAACCCCATTCGGAATGACATGAATTTCCCTGTCAATAAACGCCTTCGCCTTCTTCGCCAACTCGCTGGCATTTGTTGTCACCGCATCCGCGTTTTGCAGGGCATACATCACATGCGAAAATTTGGATGGGTCGAACGCCGCCCGCTCGATGTCATTGCCGCGAATGGAAACCACGCTGGGGATGTGCAAATACGTTCCTGCATACGTGCCGACAAATCCCGCCAGCGGAAGAAAATAGGCATGGATCACATCAAATGGCTTGCGTTTGTGTTCTTCCACAATGAGTTCGAACCAATCCACAAGTGTATCGTCCACGCGTTTGTGAGCGCCGAAGCGCGTCACGTGGACTCTGCTTGGGTGTAGAGTCTGCTGGATGGTGGCTGGCAGGCTTGAGCTTGGAGCAAAGAGGCGGACGTCATGTCCAGCCGCGGCGAGCGACTCCCCCAATCGTCCTGTGGAGATTGCGAGACCGCCGAGGTCGGGTGTATACTTTTCGGATAGCAAGGCGATTTTCATCATGTTTTGCGTAGCGTGCGTTCTCTAACGCACATCGGCGTAAGAGAACGCCGACTGTGTAGGATGAGCAAGGCGATTTTCATGAGGTGTCTTTATGGCTGAACAATGTGAAATGATCATCGGTTATCTTGTGCCGCACCAATGCGGGAACCCGTCGTTGGGAAAATGCGTGAAGTGCGGGCGCGGGTATTGTGACGAACATACCAACCAGACACGGGAGGGACGCGTGTGCCTGGCGTGTCAGCAAGGACTTGAGATGCCCGTTGCCCTGCCGATCGCTGCCGCGTTGTTCACGGCTGCCGATCTTGATGCGTTTGGTCGCGCCAGCGCGTGGGACGATAACGACAGCGGGGATATGTTTTCGGATTTGAGTTAAATTCCTTAAACACGAAGGGCGCGAAGTACACCAAGGTTTAAGAACAAAAAGTTTTAATCCTTCGTGTCCTTTGTGTTTAATATGGTCCGATTGTCTCCCAGATATTTTTGTTTTCATCAATAAAATCATCACAGCGCGCGCATGGTTTGAGTGACGGCGGATGCATCTTCAAGCGCACCTGACGATACGCCGCGCCGTCCCAAACTTCCTTGAACGATTGCTGGATGATATTTCCAAGCGGGGGGATTTTTTCGCGCGTCATACAGCAGACGTATACATTGCCATTGAAATCAATCAACGTATGTGACCACGGCGCATAGCAGGGATGTTTTTCATAGTAGCCGAATGCGTACCTGCCCGCGCGTCCCAAACGGACCTCGGACTCGTCCCTGCCAAATGGGAATGCATCTTCATCTGAAACGATCAGTCCCAATGCGAGTGCGCGTTCGGCAATGCGCGGCGCGATCTCGTTATTGAATTTTTCGATGTCCTTCTTGCGCATCGAGAGGATCTCGCCGCAATGGTCATCCACAGGGATCAGGTTGATTCCGTCTGCGCCGAGTTCGTGGGCGAGATCGGGGAGTGTGGCGAGCGTTTCGTAGTTCGTGCGGCTGACCACGGTGTTGATGCGGATGGTCAACTTGCCCTTGTGTTTGTAGCGGCG
>JAUXWL010000603.1 GCA_030680155.1 Anaerolineales bacterium | reverse complement strand
TATCGCTTCCTGAAAGCTATCTCTGATGGCGGGCATGATGTGTACTTTGTCCAACTCGAAGGCAATCAGCGGCAGGTGGAGAGCCGCTCTGTGCCAGAAGGCGTGACACAAGTCCTTTGGAAAGGCGGCAGGAAACCTTTTCAATGGCGCGACCTTCCCGCACTGACCTTGGACTTTCGACGTTTGACCAAAGAGATTCAGCCTGACCTCATCCATGCGGGACCTATCCAAACCTGTGCTTTTATCGCCATTCTCGCTGGCGCGAGACCCATCCTGACCATGTCTTGGGGATTTGATCTAATGGACGACGTTCACAAAAGCAAATGGTGCGAGTGGGTTACGCATTACGTATTACGCAATACGGATTTCTTTACCAGCGACGCCAATGTCACCAAAGACAAAGCCGTTGCGTATGGCATGAACCCGGAGAAGACCATCGTATTCCCCTGGGGCGTTGATCTTGAGCATTTCAGTATGCGGCAGGCAAAAGGCAGGCAGGAAGGTTTTGTCCTATTCTGCAATCGCGCATGGGAGACGCGCTATGGCGTGGATGTATTGGCGCGCGCATTCGTGAAAGTGGCGCAGCAACGCGAGGATGTCCGCTTGATTCTTTTGGGCGGCGGTTCTCAGGGAGCAAAGATCCGCAAAATTTTGCAGAGTGGTGGGGCGGAGGAATACGTCACCTTTGGCGGGCATATCTCGCAGACCGACCTTCCGCGCTGGTATCATATGGCGGATTTATACATCTCGCCTTCACACGTGGATGGTTCGTCTGTATCGCTGATGGAGGCGTTGGCGTGCGGGCTTCCTTGTCTTGTGTCGGATATCCCTGCCAATAAGGAATGGGTGTTCGAGGACGAGAATGGTTGGTTGTTCCGCGATGGGGACGCGGATCATCTGGCGGAGAAAATCCTCGCGGCGATGAATCAGCGTGAGAAACTGCCCGAGATCGGCAAAACAAGCCGGGGCGTAGCAGAGAAGCGTGCGGATTGGAAAAAGAATGCCGCGGCGTTGATGAAGGTATATCGAAGTCTAAAATAAAAGTACCGCGACATTCATGTCGCGCATTCGCAAGATAAATCCTTCAATGAACTCAGGACAAGCCTTGCGGTACGGAAGAGGAACCATGCTCACTAAAAAACAACTCATTGACGGGTTTGGTCAAATTGGAATCAAGAACGGCGATACGGTTATTGTGCATACCTCGTACAAGTCGCTGGGCGGTGTGGAGGGCGGCGCGGATGCCGTCATCGATGCGTTCATTGAACTGGCGGGGGTGGACGGAACGGTGATGTTCCCCGCCTTCAATTTTCAGTCGTGGACGGAGACACATTATTTCGATGTGCTGGAGACGCCCTCGAAGATGGGGATGATTACAGAAATTGCGCGCCTCAGACCTAACGCAAAGCGGACTCCACATCCGATTTACAGTTTCTCCGTTTTGGGTAAACGCGCTGACGAATTTTCCAAGGCGGACGATGTGGAAGCCTACGGACCGAACTCTGCGTTTGCGTTGTTCCATAAAATTAACGGAACCATCGTGAGCATTGGCTTGGATTTCAACAGCACCTTTTCGATGCATCATTACATTGAATATAACGTCGGCTGCGATTACCGCCATGTGAAGGAGTTCGCCGGAATTTACCTGGGCTACGACCGTGTGCCAAAGATCAAGATGCATTCGATGTTCGTGCGCAACAACGAACGCGTGAAGACGTACATTGTGCCGGGCATGAATGAGCTGCTGGCGGCGGGCGTCATCCGCGAAGTGCAGGTCGGCGCGGCGAAGGTGCATCATTCCACGGCGAATGAGTTCTACGATAATATGTCGGTGATTGTGCGCGAGCACCCTGAGAAACTGCATTATATTGAAGAGCCGAAGTATTAGATCGTTGCAGGGGCGCGGTTTCCGCGCCCTGTTTTTGATAACAGGTATTTGGGCGGGGAGACCCCGCCCCTACGATCAATGAAAATGAAACCCTACACCTCCCTCAAATCCATCCTCGCGGAATTCTTCCCACTGCACCGCACCCTCGCCTCCGACGATCATGACAAGACGTTGGAGATCGTCGGTTCATACATGCCCGATTCATCCAACTACACCATCGAGACCTACGCGCCGTTGACTCCCGTCTGGACGTGGAAAGTGCCTGAGCGATATGTTGTCCATGAGGCGTATCTCGAAACCGAAGACGGCGAACGGATTGTGGACTTCAAGGACAATCCGCTTCACATCGTTTCGTATTCATTGCCTGTGGATAAAATCTTGACCTTTGAAGAACTCCAACCGCATTTGTATTTCAACGAGAAACGTCCGCATACCGTGCCGTGGGTGTTCAAATACTACGAACGCAGTTGGGGATTCTGTTTACCGAAGAACACATTCGATGCGCTTCCGCGTGACAAAAAATATCATGCGGTGATCAAATCAGAATTCATCACCGACCCCAAGCAGGGATTCAAAGTCGCTACGGCGGTCATCCACCCCGTGGGCGGACCCAATCCCGAAGCGGGCGAGTTCCTTGTGCAGGCGCATACCTGTCATCCGATGCAAGCCAATGACGACGGCGCGGGCGTGGTCAGCACGATTGAGCTGGCACGGCGACTTGCCGAGAATCCGCTGCCCGCTGGCTCGATGAGCGTCCGCTTTTGGTTTGGACCCGAGACCATCGGCACCATCGCCTGGCTGGCGCACAACGAGTCGCTCATCCCAAATCTACGCGGCGGCATCTTCATGGAGATGACGGGTAATCAGAATCAAATTGCATGGCATCATACAAGGCAACACAACCACCTGCTTGATCGCATCACGAATTACGTATTACGTAATACGCCTCACGAATCACGAAACTTCGCCGCCGCCCCCGCCAACGATGAACGCGTCATCAACGGACCGGGCGTCAACGTGCCGTGCATCTCGCTCAACCGCTTCCCCTATGACGAGTATCACACCACTGATGACAATCTCGACATCATGCACGAAGACATGCTCGTCGGCGCGGCGCAAACAGCCGAAGATATCATCCGTATCTACGCCAGCAATTACGTCCCGAAGCGCACTTTCCGCGGACCGGTCTTTCTCAGCGGCTACGGTCTCTGGGTGGATTGGCGCGAAAATTGGGCGCTCAACCGCGCCATCGAAAAGATCATGATGCGATTCGAAGGTCAACATACGATTTTTGATATCGCCGAACAAGTCGGTCTCGATTACTGGATCGTGCGTGATTACGTCGAGAAATTTAGAGCGAAAGGATTTGTGACTCCACTTCCCATTCCATCGGAGGCTCAGACTTCGTAGTACCGACTTAAGTCGGTACTACAGTTGACTATGAAACCAAAAATTGTTGCCATCATTCAAGGACGCATGTCCTCCTCCCGCCTGCCAGGGAAAATTCTCGCCGATATCGGCGGTCAACCGATGCTGAGCCGAGTCTATATCCGCACCTCGCGGGCAACGACTCTGGATGAGGTCATCTTCGCCACGACGACAGACGCCTCAGACGACCCTGTGGCTGAATACTGTGATTTCTCGGGCATTCCCTTCACCCGCGGCAGTCTGTTCGATGTGCTCGACCGTTACTATCAAACTGCACTGCAAGCGCAGGCAGATGTGGTCGTCCGCATCACCGCGGATTGCCCCGTCATTGACCCTGAGTTGATCGACAACGTGGTCAGAGCAGTGACCAGTCAACAGTCACCAGTGGATTTTGCCGCGAACCGTCTCCCTCCGCCCTGGACGAGAACATACCCGATTGGTCTGGATGTTGAAGCCTGTACTTTTAAAGCGCTCACGAAAGCGTGGAAAGAGGCAAAAGAACCTCATCATCGCGAACACGTGATGCCATATTTCTATGATGGTGTGAAACTGATCACTGATAACCGATTACTCCACACTGGAACGTCCCCTCGCGGATATAATATCGCCCTCCTCCATCACATTACCGACTTCGGCGATTACCGCTGGACGGTGGATACGCCCGAAGACCTGGAGTTCATGCGCCGGGTGTACAGCCGCTTTAATGGACGCGATGACTTCACTTGGAAGGAACTGCTGGACCTTGTCCATGATGAGCCTGAGCTGATGAAGATCAACGCGGGCGTGGAACATAAGACATTGAAAGATGTTGATAAACGCGCGTTGAATAAAAAACAGCATTTGGGATGATGAGATATGCAACTCAACAAAAAAGTGTCAGTGGAAGGGCTTTTGCTTGCGTATGGTATTCCATTTATTATTCTAATCGGCGTTTCCATTGTGCTTTTTGTTAAAGCAACAACCATGGTTTCTTCGGGAAATGATACCCGGGCTGTTTTTTACGCTCTGGTTGATGGAATGGACAACTATTATGGGTTTAAAACCGCATGGCGTCCTAGATTATTTTCTACAGGGCTGGCAGCGCTAACTGTCAACTTCAGTAATGTTTTATTTGATAAGAACTTTATCCTTTCTGCGCAGAGTCCTCTGGAAATGGCAGTCGGCATATGGACTGTTGGATGGTTTGCCCTTACTTCCCTTGCCTTAATAATTGCTTTTAAGCAGCGCTCTTTGTTTTATATCTTCGGACTATTTACGGTGATTTCATTTGGGTACATGGATATTGCACGTACAAATCTTGCCTTGCGCCTCTATCCTTGGGATTTGCCCTCCCTTTTCTTCTTTACATTATTTGTGTTGTTCTTTATTCATAAAAAATATGCGTGGCTGCTTTTCCTCATCCCCTTTGGGGTGGGATTTAAGGAAACAATTATGGTGCTTAGTTTTGGCTTTTTATTGATAGAACGACCTTTAAAGCAGCGGATATATTTATTCCTAGCCGTTTTGGGACTTTCCTTTGGCGTAAAGTTATTATTGGATATCTATGTTCATGCTCCATTGTTTTTTACCATGGAGACAGAAGCTGAACAACGCTTCCTGACGTACAACTTATCCCGTTTTCGCGATGCCACCCCATTTTTTATTAATGCCGGCACATTACTTGCTTTTATAATCCTGCCGGATTTAGGAAATAAAAACATTATTGCATTTAAGTTAATTGCCATTTTCTTTGTTTGTGGTAATTTGCTTTTTGGGATACTTACTGAATATCGGATTTGGCTCGAAGTAGCCCCGTTTGCCTTGTATGCGTTTGATGTTCGTATTTATGGCAGTCTGGTGAATCAATCGACATGAAAAAGGCATTTGTTACTCTCTTCTCCGCCCCCAAATCCTTCACGAATCCACATGTTGCGATGATTCAACGCAACGCCATCAAATCGTGGACTCTGCTCCCCGATGTCGAAGTCATTTTGCTGGGTGAGGAGCAAGGTCTCGCCGAGACTGCGCGTGAATTCGGTGTTAAGCATATTCCGAATGTGGAGCGCAACGCGGACGGTGTGCCGTTGATCTCGTCCATGTTCAAGTTGGCCCGCGAGAACTCGAACAGCGACCTGCTCTGCATCATCAACGCGGACATGATCCTCATGCCCGATTTTGTTGAGGCGGCTATGGATTCCAGAAGCTTGCTTCTGGGTAAGCGACAGCAAGCTGTCGGACTCCAAAACTTCGTTCTGCTCAGCCAGCGCTGGGACTTGGATGTACATCAACCCATCGAATTCACCGAAGGCTGGCAAGACCGTCTGCGGTCCACCGTCCACGGTCAGGGACAACTTCATCGTCCCGCTGGCTCCGACTTCTTTCTCTTTCCTCTTTCTACTTTCCAGGAAATTCCCGATTTCACCATCGGGCGCGCAGGCTGGGACAATTGGATGATCTACAAAGCGCGGGCGGAAAATTGGGCGGTGATCGATTGCACGCCGTCGATGATGATCGTGCATCAGAACCACGATTACAGCCATTTGCCGGATGCGAAACCGCACTACGACCACCCCGACACGAACGAGAATATCCGCTTGGCTGGCGGGCAGGCGAACATCCGCTACACGCTTTTAGATTCAACACATCAATTGGTTGGTGATAAACTTATCCGCCCGAAACTGACATCTGCCCGCTTCACACGCAAATTCGAGTTGTTCCTGCGCACGATATTTTTCTTCCTGCCTGAGAATGTGATCGAGAACATTGCGCGTCCGAAACGATGGCAAAAAAAACTCAAGAAGTTGTTCAAATAATGAAGGTCAAAGGTCAAACGACTTGTGACTTTTGACCTTCGACCAAACTCTGAAACTTGAAACCTGGAACCTGACACCGACATGCGAAAAGGTCAAAACCCCGCCAAGTCTGCCAAGTCCGTTGCCAAGCCCGAGCGGATCACGGTCGCGTTATTAAATTACATCCCATTCTTAAGTGGATTTTATGCTGAGACATTGGATGTGTTGAAAGTAAGTTTGCAGTCCATGCGCAAGGATGCGGGACTGCTCTTCGACTTGATGGTCTTCGATAACGGCTCCTGTGCCGAAGTGCGCGACTATCTTGTCAAAGAAAAAGAAGAGGGGCGCATTCAATATTTGATCCTCTCCGAAAAAAACATGGGCAAGGGTGGCGCATGGAATGTGATGCTGGCGGGCGCGCCCGGTGAGATCATCGCCTACACCGATGCCGATGTGTTGTTTTATCCCAATTGGTTGAAAGCATCCGTTGACCTGCTCGAAACCTATCCGAATGTTGGCATGGTCACGGCACGTCCGTTTCGCACGCCTGAAAAATTTTTACAAAGTTCCATCGCGTGGGCAAAACAAAACGCCCAACTCGAACAAGGCGACATCCTGCCCTACGAATGGTTCTACGAATTTTCCACCACGCTCGGTTTTTCCGATGACGAGTTGAAAAAAATTTATAACGAAACCACCGATTACCGCGTCGCCTACAAAAATCTCCCCGCCTATCTCGGCGCGAGTCATTGGCAGTTCACCGCCTACAAATCCGTGCTCGCGCAGTTCCTGCCCTTCGACATGGACAAGCCCATGGGGCAGGTGCGTCAACTGGATGAACGCATGGACGCCGCTGGCTATCTGAGATTAATGCCCGTGGAGCGCTACGCCCAGAACATGAGCAACACGCTTCCTGCCACGCTCAAAGCTGGTTCGCCGCCCAAACAGGAATCCCGCCCCCAGCGATTTTGGGAACTGCCGTTCATCAAGAAGCCGCTGATGGCATTGTATAACTTCATCTTCAACATCTACTACAAATGAATCAACTCCTCTCCTCCCTGCTCGTCTGCCCCGATTGCAAACAGCCATTCTCCATAAAGGAAGAAAACGTTTGGCGCTGCGCCACAGACGGACGTGAAGTCCGCATTTACGAAGGCAAGCCCGTCTTCACTCCCATGCCAGAGACGGCGCACGTCTACGAACGCATCGAGCGCGGACCCGATCAGGGCACTCCCTGGCGGCAGGCGAATTGGAAATTTTTGCAGGAGCAGGTTTCAGGCTTGGATAAAGAAGCGTTGATTTTCGATGTTGGCGCAGGGCACGGGGACTTCGCCCAAATCTTCGCGGGCAGAAATTATCTCGCCGTGGATGTCGTCCCATACCCCGAAGTGGATTTGGCGTGTGACCTCGGCGAATGTATCCCCTTCAAAGAAAACACATTTGAAATGCTCGTGCTGATGAACGTGCTGGAGCATGTCTATCATTTCCATGAATTGCTCGATGCGCTATATTACCTGCTCAAGCCTGGCGGCTCATTGGTGATCGCCGTGCCGTTCATGATCAAAGTGCATCAAGCGCCGTTCGATTTCCAACGCTACACCCACTACTCGCTCGAACAAATGGCGCACCAGCACGGGTTTGAAGTCGCCCTGCTCGAAGGCTACTACGACCCGATCTTCTTCGTCGGCGAAGGGACACGCAACCTGCGCTTCTGGGTTCTGCCCAAACTCCCGCGCCTCTCCCGCTGGCTCGGGCGCGGATTGTTGATCCTGATCGAAGGTTTGATCTCCCTGATGAAACTGCTCATCGGCGGCGGATATGTGAAATCACCGGATGCCGCGAAAAACCCCGCCGCGATTGGGTATCATTTGGTTTTCAAGAAGCCGTTATAGGCAAACTCGGTGGTTGAGCATTGTCCTGAGTTTATCGAAACCGAAACCACCCATCTATAACAAGATTTTCGGTTGGTATTATTCATAGGAGTGCAGAGGCATGGATACTACAACAACAATTGCAGTGATTGGCGCTTTAATTTCAGTAATGGGCTGGATAGTAAACTATATACTAAGTACAACAGCAGAACGCCGCAGGCAGAGATTGATTATTCAAATTGAATTCACTAAACAACAATTAGAGGAATTGTATGGTCCTCTGGTTTTCTTAGTTGTTGAGGGGAAATATACATTTTCAGAAGCAATGCGAACAATGGCACAATCTGTAGAACAGGATATGGATTTGGAGTACAAATCAATGCGAAGAAAGCACTTGAAAGCTACAGGTAGTATTGATTCTGCCGATGTTAAATTTGAAATAAGCGGAAATGTCAATGATAGTAAATTAGTTTCTGCGCAAGATGATAAAGCATGGGAATATTGGATTGAAAATGAGTTTTTTCCACGAAACGAGAAAATTAGAGAGCTTATAGCCAATAAGACGCACCTTATTGAAGGTGCTCAAATGTCTAAAAGCTGGCTTGGATTTATCGAACACTACAATTCATGGAAGGTAAATTTTGACCGCTGGCAAAAAGGTCTTGTGAAATATCCGCTTTATTCTAAAACCGGTTGGCCGCAAGAGTTTGATAATGATGTTTTGTCTACTTTTGAGTTGCTTAAGAAACGCCAATCTTATCTCATGGGTATGATAGTTGGGAGAAACAAATAGCAAGATTTCAACTTGCTATTTGTTTAATTAAGGCTTATTTTAAAAGGACTTATGTCCAAACGCATCTTCATCTCCGCCGACCACGGCATGGCAATCATCTACTTCCTGCAAAGCGACGTCGTCCCGACTCTGCTTGCCGCGGGTGTTGAAATCGTCGTCCTCACCGACGACGAAACCAAAGCCAAGATCGCGTCAAGTTTTGTACAACCCGGACTCACTTGTGAAGGCTTGATCTCCCTGATGTAACCGCTCATCGGCGGCGGATATGTGAAATCTCCGGCTGCCGCGAAAAACCCCGCCGCGATTGGGTATCATTTGGTTTTCAAGAAGCCGTACCAAAAGTAATCCGCTGGTTGAGTAGGGCGGCGGCACGGAACATTTCCAGGGACATCGCAAAACCACCGAAAGAGAATTAAAAAAATGAACGCGGACACTGAAAACGACATCAAACACCTGAAAGCCATCGGCAAAATTTGCGCGCAGACATTGAAGAAAATGATGAAGCACGCCCAACCCGGCATCACCACTGCCGAGTTGGATAACATCGGCAGTGAATTCCTGAAAGCCGAAGGCGCAAAATCCGCGCCGCAAACCATGTATAAATTCCCCGGCGCTACCTGCATCAGCGTGACGCCGGTCATCGCGCACGGCATCCCCGGCGGCTACGTTTTGAAGGAAGGCGACCTCATCAACATCGACGTCTCCGCCGAACTCGACGGCTACTTCGCCGACACGGGCGCGTCGATGGTCGTCGCCAGGCGCATCCCTGAAATCGAAAAACTGTTCACTGCCGCCAGATCCGCATTGGATAAAGCCGTCCACGCCGCAAAAGCGGGCGAACTGCTCAACAACATCGGCAGGACCATTCAGGATGAAGCGAAGCGCAACGGCTATAACGTCATCCATGAGTTGACGGGGCACGGCATTGGGAAATCCCTGCATGAGGACCCATCCGCCATTTACAACTTCCACAAACCCGATGACCGCCGCATCCTCACCGAAGGCCTGGTCCTCGCCATTGAGCCTTTCCTCACCCCCGGCCGCGGGCGTATCGTCGAAGAAAAAGACCGCTGGTCGTTAAGGACAGTAGACCGCACCATCGCCGCCCAGTTCGAGCACACCGTTATCGTCACAAAGAACAAGCCGATCATTTTGACAGCATAGATGTCATTGCCTGTACCGTGCGCAGGCACGCGTGCGAGGGCGGCGGTCTTCCGCCCGAAGCAATCTCCAATAATATGAGGAGATTGCTTCGCCGCTTCGCGGCTCGCAATGACATTTTCAATCTTCCTTCAACCACCTCTTCACCGCCTCATGCGGATGTTCATACTTCGTCATCTTTTCCAGCAATTCTTCAGGCGTGGACTCAGAGAAAACGGACTTCCGATGTTCAGAGAAAACGAATCCCTCCGCCACGGCGTAGTCCATTGCAGTGAGCAAAGGGTCGTAGTATTTTTTCACATTCAGCAAACCCACAGGCTTTTCGTGCGCGCCAGTCTGCGCCCAGGTGATGGTCTCGAAGAGTTCGTCCCATGTGCCGAAGCCGCCGGGCAGGGCAATGTAACCGTCCGCGAGTTCGTGCATGCGGGCTTTGCGTCCGTGCATGTCGGGAGCCACATCCAGGCGGGAGAGGCCGGCGTGTGCCAGCGCAGGCGTGTTCATCGAAGGGATGATAATGCCCACCACCTCGCCGCCCACAGATAAGGCTCCGTTCGCCACTTCGCCCATCAGGCCCGTCTTCCCGCCGCCGTACACCAGGCGCAGTCCTTTTTGGGCAAGGGTGACGCCTAATTGAAACGCGGCAGTTTTATAGTCCGCATGGACCAGGTCAGAAGACCCGCAATAAACACAAATTGATTTCATAATGCTCTCATCTTCTCTTCTTAGAATGATTTTTTGCAACTGTACCACATAAAACGCGCAGGTTAGAGTTATGTAAATGCAGCCCTCTTGCGCTTGACTCACACCCCGCGCAGGGATGAAAATAGAGAGCATGGACTATAAAGACTATTACAAGATACTGGGCGTGGAGCGCAAAGCCGGCACGGACGAGATCCGCTCGGCATACCGCAAACTTGCCGTGAAATATCACCCTGATAAAAACCCCGGCGATAAAAAGGCGGAGGACAAATTCAAGGAGATAAACGAGGCGTATCAGGTGCTGAGTGATAATCAGAAACGCTCGCATTATGACCGACTCGGCAGCGCCTATTCCAACTTCCGAACCAGCGGCGGCAGACCCGGTGACTTTCAATGGGAGGAATGGTTCCAACAGCAAGCAGCGGGGCAGCGCGCAAGTCAGCGCGGCGGCAATGTGGACGATATGTTCGGGGGCGGGAATTTCTCCGATTTCTTCCGCTCCATTTTCGGCGAAGCCATGCGCTCGCAGGGACGCGGAAATCCTTTCGCACAACAACCGCAGGGTTACGAACAGGAAGCGCAGATCAGTGTTGCGGAAGCCTACGCAGGCACAACCCGTCAGTTAAAAACGAACGAGCGCAAACTTCAGGTGCGCATCCCTGCCGGGGTGAAGACGGGTTCCAAGGTCCGTGTAGCAGGCGCGGGACCGGAAGGACTCGACCTGTATCTGGTCATCAAAATTGAAGAAGATGAACGTTTCGAACTGGATGGCAGCAACGTGACCACGACATCCACAGTGGATATTTTTACCCTGATCCTCGGCGGCGAAGCGGATGTGGAAACTCCGGCGGGCAAGGTCAAGCTAACCATCCCCGCCGGCACCCAGCCAGACCAGGTCTTCCGCCTGGCGGGGCGCGGGATGCCGCAGTTGAAGACCCCAAAGACCAAAGGCGATTTGTATGTGAAATTGAAGGTACAAGTTCCGAAGTATCTCTCGTCCAAGCAGCGAGAACTGATCGAGGAAGCAGCCCGCATCAAGTTTTAATGTCATTAGTATTACAGCGCAAGGTTGCTCCCTGCGCCGTCCCCGGCGCAGGCGTTTTCCAGCAACACGCCGCCGGGGATGTATGCCCAGATATGGGTACTGCGTCTTCGCGCAGCGAACGGCGGCGGCTTTGAGCCTGACTTTGCGCTGTATGTTAGGAGTTTATATGAAAAACAAGAATATCGTTCTGGCGTCTGTGGTCCTGATCCTGGCCATGCTGGCATGCCAGACCCCTGTAGTGGAAATCCCGACTGAATTGCCTGTCATTGTGACCGAAGCTGCGCAACCCGTTAACTCGGAGAACCCCGGCGTTGTCGTCTCCAACCCTGCCGCACAGCAGGAAAGCCTTGTCACCCTTTATGAAAATACAAGCCCCGGCACTGTTGCCATTTTCACAGTAGAAGGTCAGGGTTCCGGTTTTGTCTATGACACGAACGGACATATCGTCACCAACTTCCATGTCATCGATGGCGCGCTGAATCCAAATGAAGTGGAAGTCCGATTCAATTCCGGATTCATGGCGAAGGGGACCGTGATTGGGACAGACCTCGACTCAGACATCGCCGTCGTCAAAGTGGATGCGCCCGCCGATAAACTTTTCCCGGTCCCGCTCGGCGATTCAAACCTGCTGAAAGTTGGTCAGACCGTGGTAGCCATTGGCAACCCGTTTGGTTTGGAAAGCACCATGACCGTGGGCATCATCTCCGCGCTTGGGCGCACGCTGGACTCTGCCAATGTGAGCCCCGAGGGCGGCAGTCCCTTCAGTGC
The DNA here is from genome assembly GCA_030680155.1 of Anaerolineales bacterium. Taxonomy (GTDB): domain Bacteria; phylum Chloroflexota; class Anaerolineae; order Anaerolineales; family Villigracilaceae; genus Villigracilis. Next base: position 1,505 of record JAUXWL010000603.1, on the reverse strand, counting down.
AGGTGACATCATCCAGACCGATGCGGCGATCAACCCCGGCAACTCCGGCGGTCCGCTGTTCAATATCAATGGCGAAGTGATCGGCGTCAATCGCGCCATTCGCACCACAAACTTCACGGAGACCGGGCAGCCTGTCAATTCAGGCATCGGCTTCGCGATTTCGATCAACATGGTCAAACGCGTAGTGCCGGAATTGATCGCGAAGGGAACGTATGAATATCCCTTCCTTGGCATATCCTCCATCAACACGCTTTCGCTGGACATGGTCAATGCGCTCGGCTTGAGTGAGTATCCCGGCGCCTACGTGACCGGTGTCGTGACTGGTGGACCCGCAGAGCAGGCAGGCATCAAGCCGGGCACAAATCCCACCAACTTCCCCGGGCTTTCGAGCGGCGGCGATTTGATCGTGGCAATTGACGGCAAGCCGACCCGCACCTTCGACGAGATGCTCTCGTATCTGGTCACCAATAAAAGTCCGGGTGATATCGTGGTGCTGACCGTGGTGCGCGGCACAGAACGAGTGGATGTCTCCATCACCCTTGGCGCAAGACCTTAAACAAAAAGACCTCCGAGGTTCTGAAAACCTCGGAGGTCTTTTTGTTTACCCAAAACGTTCCTCGCGCCAGACATCGGCGCGGTTGTGATAGCCAGCCTGTTCCCAAAATCCGCGGCGATCCTTTGGCATAAACTCCAGGGATCGGAGCCACTTCGCGCCTTTCCACAGGTACGGGGTTTCAAGGTCTTCCCGCCCGGGGATGTAGCCCACCATGCCGCGCAGGGGATAGCCATGATCGGGCGTGATCGGCTCGCCATTGAAATGCGTCGCCAGCAGGAAGTTGTCCTGCATGACCACCGAGAGCGGCAAATTGACCGTGAACCCGTATTCCGCATGTTGCATGAGGTGTGTGGCAGTCGGTTTGATCTTGACCAGGCCGCTTTCCACCAGCGCCTTCACCGAAACGCCCTCCCAGGTGGTGTCGAATTTGCTCCAGCGCGTCACGCAATGCAGGTCCATTTTGATGGATGTGCGCGGAAGTTGGTTGAACTCGTCCCAACTCCAGCGTTTTTCCTCTTCCACTTCGCCCCACACGCGGAAATCCCAGGTGGCGGCGTCGAACATCGGCACGGGACCATAATGCAAAACGGGGAATTTCTGGGTCAATGCCTGCCCGGGTGGAAGCCGACCCTCCTCGCGGACGCGGTCTTCCTCCTTGCGGCGGTCAAAACCTTCAAACTGGAACATACGTCGTCACCTCACGAAACGAAGATTGATAATGGCATTGAATAGACACACAGAACTGGTCAGATGTTACACCCCAAAGATAATAAGTTTCTTAAGAGACTGTTTCTTAACTCGTAGGCAAAGACCCTAACTCGGACAAGCCGAAACCAAAAAGGGAAAGCCGCACAAGGTATGGCTTGCCAGAGGCAAGAGAAGCGGGATAAGCGCGAGGCTTTCCCAATGGCGACTTTCCCTCACGACGATTGTAGCATGATGAAAAGGG
>JAUXWL010000600.1 GCA_030680155.1 Anaerolineales bacterium | reverse complement strand
AAGACGCAACGCCGCAAGGCTTTTTTAGGATTGCCCCTGCGCCAGATGGTACTCTTGCCGATTCCGTCGAGGAAAGGTCAACATCTTAGCGTCTTGGCGGCTTTGCGTTGAGATTGTTAGATTCAGATTTGGAATTGCTGCTTTCTGGACGAGCTCCTTGAAACTACGTAAGAGCCTTGTTTTGAGATAAGGACGTTTTCCCCTCGAAAAAGTTCCTTTCACTGGCAGTTCCAGAATCAAAAAGCCAGAGATGTACGGTCTCTGGCTTTTGTTTTATTGCATCGTGTTGAAGTGATTCAGGTTATATCCCGCAGCCAGATCGGCGTCGTGTGTGCGCTTTGCGAGTGAGTTCCGCCACTGCATTTGGTCTAATTTCACCTGAAGGTGTTTGAGGTCAGCGGCGCGCCGCGTTTCCAGCCAGCGTTTCCATAAATTTAGCGCCAATAAAAATGGCGATTGCCGCATGGATCACTTCTCGGATTGATTGAATTTTGACCGACTGTACAGCGTGATCCCAGCCGAGGCAGAGACGTTGAGCGACTCGACCCTGTCACTGATGGGGATGCGCGCCTTCATTGTAGCTGCTGCTTCAATTTCAGGTGAGCAGCCATCCTTTTCACTGCCAAAGACGATCAGCAGGCGTTCGGGCAGGGTGGAGATGTCGTCCACGGTTTTGTCGGCGTCCATGGCGGTGACGAGCAGAGTTTCGTTGTTCTTCTTGCAATAGTCGAGGAAGTCAGCGGTGGAGGCGGTCATCATCGGCATGAAGAAAAGATAGCCACGGCTCGAGCGGATCAGGCGGCGGTCATACAGGTCAATCGGGTCCATGTTGAGCAGCAGGATGCCGCCAATGCCGAGGGCCAGCGAGGTGCGGGTGATGTTGCCGATGTTGCCTGAAATGCTCAGGTCTTCGAGCACGACCACGTCCTTTTTGATGGATTTCAACGCATCCAAACCGATGGGCTTGGGCATTTCGGCGATGGCGAAGATGCGCGAGATTTTGTCGTTCTCGAAGAGTTTCTTGGTAGTGCGCTTCGCTACTTCGTGGACAGTTGTTTCTGCAGGTAATCTTTTTCTCAACTGATCCGAAATGACTTCTTCGCCTGCGAAGTAAATTGACTCGATCTTTACCCCCGCCTGAAGCGCCTGAAGGATGATCTCTTCGTCGTCGATCAAAATCTTGCCGAGTTCACGCCGCCCATCGCGGGAGAGCAATTTGCGGATGGGGCCTGCCAGCGGGTGCAGCAGGGAGTCGATGAAATTGGGGTTCACGGGTTCATTGGATGGTTGCTGGTTCATGGAAACCATCATACGCCAGTTGGCGAATTGATGTCAAGCAAATTGAATGTGCGTCAGTGGTGTAAAATTGAAAGATGGAAATCGTTTTCTCGGATGATGCCCTTCTTGTGGTTGACAAGCCCGCCGGGCTTTCGGCGTTGTCCGACGGCTGGGACAAGGATGCAGCCCATCTCAAGCAGATGCTGGATGAGCAGTTCGGCAAGGTGTTGATCATCCATCGCATTGACAAATCGACGAGCGGGATCATGGTTTTCGCTCTCACTGCTGAAGCGCATCGTTCCCTGAGTATTCAGTTCGAAAAACATGAGGTGGAGAAGAAATATCATGCCTTGTTCAATGGTGTGCCGAGGTGGGAGGAAAAGACCACCAGATTTCCACTGCGGATAAATGTGGGACATAAGCACAGGACGATAGTGGACGACAGGGATGGAGTCCGCTCGGAGACGAGGTTTAAGCTGCTGGAACGCTATCAGGCCGGGGCGTTGGTGGAAGCGATGCCGATGACGGGGCGGACGCATCAGATCAGAGTCCATGCCTATGCGTTGGGTCATCCGCTTTTGGGGGATGTCCTCTATAGCGCGCCCGAAACAAATGTAATCGCTCGCCCGGCGCTGCATGCCTACTCGCTGGGGTTCACGCATCCTGTAACGGGTAAGATGCTGTCATTTCAGGCGGACTATCCTAATGACTTTCAAACCGCTGTGAAATTGCTGAGAGGCAAGTAAGCGGTGTTGGAAATTATGGTATATTTTTGTCAAGGAGCAATGCCATGAATGAGCGAATCCTGATTATCGAAGACGACCAGGCGATCCTGAAACTATTGCAGCGCGGTTTGGCTTATGAAGGCTACACGGTGGATACTGCCACCGATGGTCGCATGGGGCTGATCGCGGCGCGTGACCATACTCCCGACCTTGTGGTGCTGGATTGGATGCTGCCCGGCATGGATGGCTTGGAAGTGTGCCATCGTTTGCGCCAGGGCGGTTCGATCCCGATCCTGATGTTGACGGCGAAGGACACCGTGCAAGACCGCATTCAAGGGTTGGATGCGGGCGCGGATGATTATATGGTCAAGCCGTTCAACCTGGATGAGTTGCTGGCGCGTGTGCGCGCCTTGCTGCGCCGCACACAACCCGAACGCATCCCTGTTTTGAAATTTGCCGACCTTTCGCTGGATACGGGGTCTCGCCAGGCTTCGCGCGGGACTCGCGTGGTGTCGTTGACCGCCAAGGAATACGAATTGCTGGAGTTGTTCCTGCGGCATCCCAAACAAGTTTTGACTCGTGAGGTTATTTTTGACCGTGTCTGGGGCTATGATTTCGGCGGCGAGAGCAATGTGCTGGAAGTGTATATCCGTTATTTGCGGCAGAAATTGGAAGCCGAGAATGAGATCCGCCTGCTCCATACCGTGCGCGGGGTTGGGTATGTATTAAGAGAAAACCCGTAATCACCAACCGTAAATTGAATGTCTCTCCGTCTGCGCCTTTCCCTGCTGTATACCACGTTCATGGGTGGGATTCTGATCATTTTTGGCGCAGCGGTATATTTGCTCGTCAATGTCATTTTATACAATCAAGTGGATAACATGCTGGCGGGTGTGGCGCGTGAGATCATGCGCAACACAACCGTTAGTTCCACGGCGGAACTGAGCATGGTCAGCCTGCCGCAGCTGGATATGACCGCCAACGCGTATGTGCAGGTATGGGGAATGGATGACAGCCTGCTGACGACTTCCCCCAGCATCGGCACATTAAACAAATCCCTCGATCCCATCGGACTGAAAGCTGGTACGACCATCTATGAAGATTCCTACCTGGACGGCGCGCATCTGCGTGTGCTAAGTGTGCCGCTTGTATTTGGCGAACGGCGCATCGGCATTTTGCAGGTCGGCGCGAGTTTGAGCGTGGTGGATGCCACGCGTGGAAATTTACTTTCCGTGATGATCGGCATCGGGGTGGTGTCGGTCATGTTTGCGGCGTTAGGGTCGTGGGTGGTCTTGGGGCGCGCCTTTTCGCCGCTGGAAAACATCACCGAAGCTGTAGACCAGATCAACCGCGCCGACGACCTTTCGCGCCGTATCCCAACACTTGGGCAGGTGAAGGATGAAGTCGGCAATCTCGTCCTGTCCTTCAATCAAACCCTGGAGCGGCTTGAGGCGTTGTTCACTTCACAGCAGCGCTTTCTCGCGGATGTCAGCCATGAACTGCGCACGCCGCTGACCGTCATCAAAGGCAACGTGGACCTGATGCGCCGCATCAAGGAAGCGGATGAAGAGTCGCTGGGCAGTATCGATCAGGAGGCAGGCAGACTCACGCGTTTGGTCGGTGGTCTGCTCATGCTGGCGCAGGCCGAGTCGGGCAAACTTCCGCTCAATTTTGGGCGCGTGGAGCTTGACCTTTTGCTCACCGAGGTCTTCACCGAAATGCGCGTGCTGGCGGGCAGCAAGGTGCGTGTCCATCTCAATGACATCGATCAAGTCATTGTCAACGGCGACCGCGACCGCTTGAAACAGGTCTTGTTGAACCTGGTTGCGAATGCGATCCAATACACGCCTGCGGGCGGGGATGTGTTTCTCAGCCTGTCCAGGTTGGGGGATCAGGGACGCCTCATCATACGGGACACTGGTCCGGGCATCCCGGCAGAGGACTTGCCTCATATATTCGACCGCTTCTACCGTGCTGAAAAATCCCGCACGCGCTCGCAGACCAGCGGCTTCGGGCTGGGACTATCCATTGCACATTGGATCATTGAGCATCACGGCGGGCAGATCAAGGTTGAGTCGAAAGAGGAGAAAGGGACGACGTTTGTGATCTGGTTGAATGTGATTAAGTAGTTGGGTAGTTGGGTAGTTGGATAGTTGGGTAGTTGCGTAGTTTGCGTTCTCTAACGCAAATTCTCTACCGTACACTTTACAACCAGGACGTATCTGCGTCCCAAATGGGTTTTGTACGGTAGAGAGACGCAAATTCAGTTTATCGGTGGAAAATTGGTATCTTCTCAAAAAACAGGGGCGGAGACCCTAAAGGTTTCCCTCGCTGGCCAAATTATCTTGTCGAACAGCGTATTTTGCCAGCAAAGTACCCAATCTGACAGAAAAACCTTTAGGGTCTGGGAGTTCACCCCAAATTA
>JAUXWL010000599.1 GCA_030680155.1 Anaerolineales bacterium | reverse complement strand
TGTTGACACCGGTTGAAAATTGACCATGAAAACCATGTAATTCCGGGTGAAAACTGACCAGGGTTGTTAACCTCTCCTGTCCAATAATTAGACAGGAGACTAAGAGGGTGATAACCATGATTCTATACGCCAAAATCCGTCGTATGTATTTCCGCGACCAGTTGTCCATCAATGAGATTGCCAGACGGACCAGTCTGTCCCGCAATACCGTCAAAAAATGGCTGAGACAGCCGAATGGCAGTGAGCCTGCCTATCAGCGTCGTTCGATGCCGACCAAGCTGACACCCTATGAAGATCAGCTCAAGCAAGCCCTGATAGCCGATAGTTACCGTCCTAAACGCGACCGGAGAACGGCACTGAAATTACTGGAAGAATTGCAGCAGTCCGGTTATGACGGCGGTTATACGCAATTAACCGATTACATTCGGGCATGGCGTAAAGCTGGTACCAGCCTTGCCGGTAAGCAAGCGTTTGTACCACTTAAATTTCAATGGGGGGAAGCGTTTCAGTTCGACTGGAGCGAAGAGCCGCTGGTAATCGGTGGCCTTTGTCGGCGCTTGCAAGTCGCTCACATCAAGCTCTGCGCCAGTCGGACTTTTTTGCTGGTGGCCTATCCCAGTCAAAGTCATGAAATGCTGTTCGATGCTCATAGTCGCGCGTTCCGGGCATTTGGTGGAGTGCCATTACGCGGGATATACGACAACATGAAGACGGCGGTCGATAAGGTACAACGTGGTAAAGCACGCATCGTCAACGCCCGCTTTGCAGCATTAACGGCCTATTACCTGTTCGACCCAGACTTCTGTAACGTGGCGTCCGGTTGGGAGAAAGGTATTGTCGAGAAGAACGTGCAGGATAGCCGTCGGCGTATCTGGCAGGATGCCGGGCAACACTGCTTCGCCAGCTTTGCCGAATTGAATGGTTGGCTGGAAAGCCGCTGCAAAGCGTTATGGTTGGAAATTCCTTGCCCAGATGCAAGTGGTTTGACGCTGCAAGAGGCCTTGGAAATCGAGCAGCCGCACCTAATGCCGATGCCGGGTGTGTTTGACGGCTATATTGAGGTAGTGGCACGCGTGTCCAGCACTTGTCTGGTGACGGTGAAACGCAATCGTTATTCGGTACCGTGCCATTGGGCCAAGCGTCGGGTTAGCGTGCGACAGTATCCAGAGCGGCTCGATATTTATGCTGACGATGCGTGGGTCGCTAGCCCTGCGCGGCTGTTCGACCGCGACCAGGTCAGCTACGATTGGCAACACACTATTCCATTGCTGGACAGAAAGCCTGGAGCATTGCGTAACGGCGCCCCTTTTCTTGAAATGCCCGCGCCGCTATTGTCCTTGCAGCGTGCCTTGCGCAGACATCCTGGTGGCGACCGGGCCATGGCGGACGTGCTGGCTTGTGTGCCGATAGTGGGTTGGGATGTTGTCGTGGCTGCGGTGGAGCGATTACCGGAGTCTTTGCATATCAGCGTTGAACAGGTGCCGCATCTAGTAACCCTGTTACAGGCGAATGAACGTTCGGAACTCCCACCCATTGTGACGCCTGAAGCGTTGCGACTGAACGAAGTGCCGATTGCCGATACCGGTCGTTATGACCAATTGGGAGAAAAACTCAGTCCCGTCTGTTTAACTGAGGAGGGCGAAAATGCTTGATATTGAAAAAGAATTAAAAGCGCTCAAACTCTACGGAATGGCCGCAGCCTATGCAGAAACCGCCAGTAGTCAACAGGGGGCTAGCCTGCAAGCCTCAGAGTGGCTATTACGGCAGTTGTTGCAGGCCGAAACAGAAGACCGCCATATTCGTTCTATCCGTTATCAACTGCAATCGGCCCGCTTTCCGATTCATCGCGATCTGGCTGGCTTTGACTTTGAGGCCGCCAAGGTTGACAGCACGCTGATTAAGCAACTCGCCGGCACTCAGTTCACCGATGCTGCGCATAACGTGGTGTTGATTGGTGGCACGGGTACCGGAAAAACCCATCTGGCAACCGCCTTGGGCGTTAAGGCCATTACCGACAACGGCAAGCGGGTACGCTTCTATTCGACGATTGATCTGGTCACGCTGCTGGAACGGGAAAAAGCCGCCGGCAATCAAGGTAAGCTAGCGTATCGGTTGATGCAAGTAGACTTGGTTATCCTGGATGAATTGGGTTATTTGCCGTTCTCTCAAGCTGGCGGTGCCTTGCTGTTTCATTTGTTATCGAAGCTATACGAACGAACCAGCGTCATCATCACCACCCACTTGACTTTTGCCGAATGGTCTAGCGTGTTCGGCGACGCCAAGATGACAACCGCCTTGCTAGACAGGCTGACGCACCATTGCTACATCATCGAAACCGGCAATGAATCATACCGCTTCCGGCACAGCACTCAGCAAGCCAAAGCGCGCATACAAGCAAGGGAGCAGGCCAAGCGAGGCAATAGCCAAAACAAGCCTGATGAGGAAATACCAGAGGAGAATAATTTTTAAATAAAGCATCGAAACGGATAACAAAGCTACCCTTCGATTGTCCGTTTCTATTACACTTATCCACAGCCGGATACCTCAAAATCCGGCTTCGCCCCCTGGTCAAATTTCAACCGGTATGGGTGGTCAGTTTTCGT
>JAUXWL010000563.1 GCA_030680155.1 Anaerolineales bacterium | reverse complement strand
GTGCGATTCTTATGCTACGATAGCGTTGGTGGTTGTCACTCATGGTTTTATCCTAGGCTCTGTGATTGGAACCAAGGTTACCAGAGGTCAGCCACTATTTTCTAATTTACATCCTACACGCATTTTGTCCGGTAGAGAAATAATAGCTAACGATGTTGCATTCGCAAGTTATTCATCGTTAGAATATCTACCCAAGGTAATTCTATCTTTCTCTCACTGGGAAAGTGCTGGCATTTACAAAGATACTCTTGCTGGCGCAGCGATTGACGCTTCTCGGCTAAACGACCTCGTGGTTAATCGTAATAACGGTACTTCTACCGACAAAGGCTTCGGCAACGTCGCTCTCTCCACCGCTCCGGTGGTGGGCAAAATTCTGGCTGCTCCCCCACAAATCCTCACGACCAATGCCAACGGCGATTCCGCGCCGCCCACGCTTGCCTACCTGGGCTACGCCTGGAGTGGCGGTTCGGCCACCCTGGATGGGCAGGCAGTGACTGGCAACGCTGGGGTCTCTTCTGCGGGAACCGGCACGCACACTCTGTCGGGTTGGCGGCACGAATTTCACAGCCAGCATTTCTCAAGCATCTACTCCGGCTGCCGCGTTCACAGCCAGCGGTAGTTCACCGGTCACCCTCAACTGGTCTGTGACCGCTGGAACATTCCTGGACGTGGCGATAGATCATGGCGTTACGATTCCATCCTCGCCCAGCGGTTCAGTACAGGTTTCACCGCCTGTAGATACGACTTACTGGTTGTATGTAATCACGAAGGAAGGCGGAATTGTAAAATCTGTCAATACAGGTTTGCCCATACTCAATGTGCCATCTACAATTAATACCTTGGCTGGGCTGAATTATTCGGTGAACAAGGGTTACTTTACCATCCAGAACGATGGAGGAGGCACGCTACAATGGACAGCAACTAGTCAGACTCCCAGCCTGATCACGATGGATACGCCTACTGGACAGACAACTACACAGGGAACGATTGCCTTTACCCTGAATGTTGGCTCGCTCCCGACTGGGGACTATGTTGGCGCTATTTATGTTGACGCCGGTCCGGGGGGCGCTTCTGAAGTGACCGTTAATGTAAAGCTGGTTGATATTTTGTATAAAATCCACCTACCTCTCGTCTTACGTTAAATGCCTGATAAATACTCTTACCAAGGCTATTACCCACGGCTTTCTTAAAGTCGAGTTGTAAGGGCTAAAGCGTTGGTTGGATGAGCATCAAAGAAACACCGGGCAGAGGGGTGAAATATGAAATACAAGATTTACCTTCCTGGCAAATGCCCTGCGCAGACTTGCCTTCCTGCTGGCGGAAAGGCTTCTGCTATGAGTTGCGCGGCGAAAACAACAAGAGAATAACATTTCTATTCGGGTGAAAACCAGGTAATGTGACTCTGGAACATAAGCGAAAATTTAATCTCCCAAATGCGTATATTGCAAACTCAGTACAAATGTCGTAACTGCTCACGCACAATCTGGTTGAAGCAGGAAAAGCAAGACAGGCGTCCCCATCAACTGCACCAATGTTTGAAAGGCGTTCTCGCCATTGCGTTTCGCAGTGTTCAGGACAGTGGCTAAAGTGGCATATGCTTGAGCGCCCCAATCGGAGCGGAAACTTCCCATGACTTTGCGATGGGTTACGAACGGGCGCAAGGCGCGTTCGCAGGCATTGTTGTCAGCTGGCACATCGGCGCGTTGCAGGAGGAATTCTTCGAGGTTGTCGGCATTTGTTTTAAACGCAACTTCTCTTCCAGTTCACGAACTCTGTTCGTCAACTCGTACAGTAACGCGATTAGTTCTTCCCGCATTAGAGAGCGTTTCTTAAGTCAGACCCTAAAGGTTTTCGCTGCAAAACAGAACCATCATTTGCAAAAAAGCGCCCACAAAACGGCGTTTTCGTAACCGTGGGAAACCTTTAGGGTCTTTGCCTACGAGTTAAGAAACAGTC
>JAUXWL010000561.1 GCA_030680155.1 Anaerolineales bacterium | reverse complement strand
GGCTTCTTTTGCACCAGTTCGAACAGCGGCATGGGTTTGCTTTTGCCCTTCAGTGCAGCCTCCCCCAATGGATTACATTCATATTTCAACTCGATTTTCTGCTGAACCCCTTCAGAGATGATGATCTGATTTCTTTGGGCGCGGTTCATCAGCCGCGCCGTGGTATTGACGGTATCGCCCAACACGTTGTATTCCCGTCGCCCGCGCGGGTCACCGACTTCTGCAACAAAGGTGGGACCGGTATGAATTCCGATCTGACAGTAAATATCAGGTTGGATGTTGCCGATGGTGGGCGGTTTCTGGCTGAGGGCAATGATGATCTCGCGGATCGCCACTGCCGCAGAGGCGGTACGCATCTCGTCGTTGGTGTGGGCAGTTGGTACGCCGAAGTAAATGACGATGTCTGAACCGGAGAGATGGTAGGTCACTTTTTTCAGCACCCCGCCGCGTGATTCAACTGCCGCATTGATCAGAGAGAACGTGCGCGAAAAACTAAGCGCCAGTTTACGCTCTTCGCCGGGCAGGGCGCGGTCGGCCGCTTCTGGCAAGCCGATGAAGTTCACGAACATGATGGTGGGCTGGGGGAAATCCGCAGGGATCTTTCTGTCCGCGGCGCTTTCGACAAGCAGGGAAATCACCGGGGCAGGGATAAAACTCGCCATCGGCTCGATGGAGTTCAGCAGGCTGAGGATCTGCTGCAAGACTTCATTCTTATCGCGGTTCAACACCACCCCGCTTGCCATACGCCTGCCAAGCGGGGTGATCTCGTACTCGCCAAGTTCAGTGTCGGTCAGGTTATCCACCACAAAATGATATTCGGGTTCGCCGTCTTCAAACTGAAACTGTTCTGCCACACGCTCGTGCGCTTTTTGAGATAAATTTACCCGTCCATTTTGCCCCTTGCTCTCCGTCAGCTTTGCCTGCTGTACATCGCGGCCCAACAGGACATGTTCCATCCGTCGGGGAGTGCCAATATCCGCCGTCAGGAACCTGCCGGAGTGGATGCCGATGCGCATCATCAGGTTCACGGTCCCTGCCGGGGTTTGGATCTCGGCAAATTCCTTCATGGCTCGCTGCATTCGCAAGCCAGCCCGCACCGCGCGCAGGGTATCGTCCTGCCGCTCTTTTTTCGGGAAGACCACCAGCAGCGCATCCCCGGTAAACTCAACCAGTTCCCCTCCAGATTTGCTGATGATCGCGATCATCGTTGAAAAATATTTTGTTAATTCCCTCAGCAGGTCCGCCGCGCCATCCAGCCCCTTGGAGGCATTTGCTTCCATCAGTTTTGTAAACCCTGCCAGGTCTGTAAACATCATGGTTCCATATTGCCACTCGGTCTTTACATCCCCGGGTTTCAAAGTGCTGATGTCAATCTGCCGCGATGTGTAATCGTGCAAAATCCGCTGCAATGTCCGCAGGTGTTTGTGGACTTCGAGCATAATTTCCACAGATGGGTTGCCCCACATCCTTACATAAAGTTCGGCTGGCAACAGGTAACGCAAGCGACTTTCGATTGTGGTAAGCGGTGACTCGGGCAGCATAAATCGTATTATACTTGAAAGAACTTCAGCAATTTCCAACTACGTAAAACCAACAAATTTAGAGGAGAAAAAAAATGAAATCGACACGTCTTATTTTATTGAGTCTATTCACCATCATGGCCCTGTTCCTGGCGGCATGTGGCGGTGCAGCCACGGAGACGGGGACAGATGCGTCCCCCCAGCCGACCAAGGAAGCTCCCGCCGAAACAGGCGGAAGTTCTGCCCCCGCTTCCGGTGGGGACCTGGTACTTGATCCTGCCAATGCAGCCAGTGACAACGCCCGGACAGTGGTCGGCTATTTGTATGAAGGCTTGATGGCTGCGGACGGCAGCGGCGCACTTGCCGATTCTTATACGATTTCGGAAGATGGGCTCGATTACATCTTCAACCTGCGCCCCGGCGTGACCTTCCACGACGGCACACTGCTCAATGCAGACATTGTGGTTGCTAACTTCAATCGCTGGTACGACCCGAGTGACGCCAACCGCGGTTCCGGTGAGTTTGCCGCCTGGGCAGCCAACTTTGGCGGCTTCAAGGGTGAACTGACCGAAGAAGGCGCTCCCAAATCCATCTATGATGGTATCGAAAAAGTAAACGACTTTACCGTACTGATCCACTTGAACGCAGAAGACCCCGACTTGCTCACGAAGATGTCTGACCCCGCGTTCAGCATCGTCAGCCCCGGCGCTTTTGCAGGCGGTGACGGTGGCAGCGGCCCTTATAAATTTGCCTCGTTGAGCGACTCCACTGCAACCCTTGAGCCGTTCGCCGGCTACTGGAATCCCGCTGCCATTCCGAGCGCTGGCATGGATGCGCCCCTGGAATAAACAGTAGTTTGCGATTGTCCGGCCCCTCCTGCTGAGGATTAAAGAAAAAACAGCCAACCCATTACAGGTTGGCTGTTTTGATTTCCGTACCCGTACCAATTTGTGTCCGTGGGCGTTATACAAGGATTTACTTATCGGACCAGAGCGGTTCCCCATCGTATGAAACGGTGGTGGTCAGGCGGGTAAATTCGTTGGTTGGGGCGGTGACCATGAACAGTTCCATATCGCCGTTGGTTTCCTGCGCCTGGAAGACGAGCCGCAATCCATCCGGCGACCAGGCTGGGTTTCCGCGCACGTTGATGCCGGGTGCGGAAAGCTGCTGGATGGTTCCATCCACGATGTTGAAGGCAGTGATGCCATAACCATCGCTCTGCCTTGCCTGAACAGCAATCCACTGTCCATTGGGTGACCAGACCGGGTAGCCGAATTCAGAGGGGATGCTTGAAATGCAGACCTGGTTCATTGCGTCGCGCCCGATGATGCACAGGTTGGAGAGGTCGCCGACGGCTGCCTTGAAGGCGACGAATCTTCCGTCTGGCGACCAGGCTGGGGCGGAGTCTGCGGCGGCGGTTGTCGTCAGCGGGGAAACCTGTCCGTTGGGTGAAAGCAGCAGGATGTCTGAGTTTCCGAAGCGGTTGCTTACAAATACGATTTCATTGTTGACAGGCGACCAAACGGGATTGCTATCCCCGGCGGCGTCGTTGGTCAGGCGGGTCTGATTGGAACCGTCTACATTGGTGATGTAGATTTCGAGATTGCCATCGCGGAAGGATTCAAAGACGAGTTGCTGCCCGTTTGGCGACCATGAGGGGGCGGCATCCCGCTCTGGGGCGGTAGTCACGCGGGTGGTGATAAGGGTGTTCAGGTCGAGGATATAAATATCTGTGTTGTCGTTGATGGTGGAGACGAATGCGAGGCGTGTTCGATCGGGCGAGATGACGGGGTTGATATCTTCGGAATTGGAAGCGGTCAGGCGGATTTGCTGGACGCCATCGGGTGTGGTTTTGTATAGGCTCATGTTCCCGTCGCGGTTGGAAACGAAGATGATGCTTCCGAAAGGAGCGGGGATGGACGTGGCAGTGGGGGGCTCGGTAGGTTCTGTAGGAAGAATTTCTCCCACTTCAACAGTCGGGGTGACTTCATCACCCAGACCGCCGACACCAATAAGGGTATTACCTGCGGGGGCACATGCGCTCAACGCGCCAGCCAAAAGTAGAAATCCTGCCCAAACAGTCAATTGTCTGATATTTCTTGAGTTTATTTTCATGGTTATTCCTTGGTATCTTGGTTTGGGCGCATGTTTCATGGCGACCCCTCGTATCCTTAGTGGCAACTGTACGCCAAAAAGTGTTACTTATAGGGTGTAAATTATTTTCACTTTTGAAAGTTTCAAAAGTGATAGCCCCCTTGCGCCGTGTTATTTTCCGTCGCGATCTCGCATTTCTTTTGCCTTGGTTTTCAGATCCCTGAAATATTTCGATTCAGTAATTTCCGCCACCTGGCGCGCGCGGCGGGTTTCGTCGATCTCGATCTTCAATTTGGCGATCTCCTGCCGCAGATATGCCTCGCGGATATATCCATCCAGCGCGGCGGTGGCGAGCAGAATGAGCATTTCGAGCACGTCATAATCTATAAACGGAATGATCTCGTTTGTTTTGGGGTCTTTGGCATTGATAAGTTGCAGGACGCCGATCAACTTTCCGCTCTGGTTTTCCAGTGGAATGGTCAGGAAGGATTTGGAACGATACCTGGTTTGCTGGTCGAAGGTTTTTGTGCCTGAAAAATCAAACCCATCGGTTGTGTATGCATCAGCAATGTTGATCCGCTTGCGGGTCAGCGCAGCAAAAGAGGCAACGTTGGAGCGGTTTTCACTTCCATCTTCCTGTCGCAGGCGGACGGGGTTGAGCGTGATCGGTTTTCCGCTTGTCCCGCCCATGACCAGATCCAGCGAGGTGTTCCGCAGGATGACGAACTTGAGCACATCCTCTTCCAGCAGGTAGAGCGTACCCGCATCTGCATTCGTTACAGATTGCGCTTCCACTACCAGCGTTTCGAGCAGTCGGTTGAAATCCTTTTCCGCTGAAAGCGAAACCCCAATGGGAATGACCTTTCTTAGTAAGTGCAACTGATGGTCACGCAGGGATATCTCATGCGCCATGGAATCCAACATGCGCGCCAGTTGACCAAGGTCACCGCTTTCTTTCAAAAGATCCACCAGGAGGATGGATGTGTATTCCCCCGCTTCAATGGCGCGGAGGGCATGCATAAGTCGTTTGAGTGGCGAAGTGGAGCTGATAATCGTAACGTCTGACATTTCATATCCTGTTTCAAAAAGTATACCACCAGGGCAGGTACGCCCTAAAAAACTTTGCGATATACTACCCACATGTCCCAAACAAGAATCGGCATATTCGGCGGCACCTTCGACCCGCCGCATATCGGTCATCTTATCCTTGCAGGTGAAGCGGTCTCCCAATTCAAACTCACCCGCCTGCTCTGGGCGCTCACCCCAGACCCGCCCCATAAACTCGATACCCCCATTACCCCGCTGGCTCACCGCCTGCCCATGCTTCAAGCGATGATCCGCCATAACCCTGCCTTTGAACTTTCGCGTCTCGAAATTGACCGCCCCGGTCCGCACTACACGGTTGACACAGTGCGCCTGCTCGCCAGGCAACAGCCTGACGCGGAACGCTTCCTCTTGATCGGCGGTGACTCCCTCCGCGACCTGCCCACCTGGCGCTTCAGCGCGGACCTCGTAGCTGCTGTTTCCAAAATCGGCGTGATGCGCCGCCCCGGCGACTTCAACGACCTGCCTGCCATCGAAGCGCAGATCCCCGGCGTGACTGCCAAAGTCCAATTCATCGACGCGCTTCTGCAACCCCTCTCCTCCAGTGAACTGCGCCATCGTATTTCCGCCGGTGAAATGTATCGCTACTACGTCACCCCCGCAGTGTATGATTACATCGAGACAAATCATCTCTACCGCTGATTCTGATCACTGATTACTGACCACTGATTACTGATCACTGATCACCGATCACCGATCACTATCCCGCCCATGACCCTCTTCCTAGATTCCATCTTCTCTTCCATTGCCCTTTCCCACTTCATGGTGGATGTGTTCAACTCCAGCCGCCCTGTCCTGCTGACCTACCTTGGTTTAAGTGAGTGGGAAATTGCCCTGTTTTCCACCATTTATATCTGGGCATCTGCACTCACACAGCCCTTCTTCGGCTGGGTATCCGACCGCCTGGGTCCGCGCTGGTTGGCGGCTGGCGGCGTGCTGTGGATGGCGGTTTTCTATTTCGCGGCATTGTTATTCCCCGGCGCACTGGGGCTGGGCTGTCTCATCATCGCCGCGCTGGGATCGTCCGCTTTCCATCCGGTCGGCACCGTCCAAGCCACCCTGCGCGGACGCGACCTCTTGAAAGGACGCGAGACCACCGCCGCGTCGTTCTTTTTCATGGCGGGGCAGCTTGGTCATTTTATTGGTCCCATAATCACCGGATTTATCCTCGCTTCGTATAAAGTTCCCGGTTTGTTCATACTGCCTGTGGTTTCCCTGCCTATTGGCTTTGCCCTGCTCCGTCAGTTGCGCGCCAATCATCCACACCCGAAGCAGGAAAAAACAGCAGGTACGAATCGCACACGGGCGGGGCTCGTCTTCATTCTCGTTCTGGCGGTGGTGGCGGCATTGCAATCCTGGGCGCAGGCAAACATGATCAACCTGCTCCCCAAATATCTCAAGGATCTGGGGCAGGGCGCGACGGTCTATGGGAGCATGGCGGGGTTGTTCATGGGCGGTTCCGCATTTGGGAATGTGATGGGCGGCTTTCTTGGAGACCGGTATTCCAAGCGTTTTGTGGCTGCAAGTGTATTATTTTGCGCAGCATTTCCGATCTATGCGATTAGCATCATTGGCTGGTCGGGATGGCTGTATCTTTTGATCCCCCTTGCCGGTGTATTCACCGGGGCGGTACACAGCATCATGGTGGTGTTTGCCCAGCGTATCATCCCCGGCGGAATGGCGCTCGCCTCCGGGCTGATATTAGGCTTCATTTTTTCATCGGGCGCGCTGGGATTGCTCTACACTGGTCGCCTGGCGGAGGTGTACGGCTTCCCCCATGTGTTGACCCTGACCACGGGCATGGTGTTGTTGGCATCGCCGTTGGCATTATTTCTCAAAGATCGTTAATTTTCAGATCATTGACCGATTTTCACGGTCCATCGTCCGTGGTCTCGAAAAAAAATACCGCCCCAGATATTCTCTGGGGCGGTTAGGATTTATATGGACTTCGTTACGAAGTCGGCGGGATTTCTTCCACCTGCATGGGTTGTTGCATCATCATTCCGCCGGGCGCGTTGCGGGTTCCGAACCAGGTCATTGCCACGCCGCCGAGGGCTGCCAGCGTCACAAGGAAGGATGCCAGCCAGCCCACACAGGGAACCAACCCGACAAACCCGACCACCAGAACGAGCATGAAGGTTCCGAAGCCAGTCGAGAGCACCGGCGCCCAGACCTGATTGATGGCTTTGGCGAAGCGGTCTCCAACTTCCTGGCCAAGTGCGACCATACCGAATAGCCAAGCCAGTGGGATGACCAACGCTAC
Organism: Anaerolineales bacterium; assembly: GCA_030680155.1. Lineage (GTDB taxonomy): Bacteria > Chloroflexota > Anaerolineae > Anaerolineales > Villigracilaceae > Villigracilis. Next base: position 2,429 of record JAUXWL010000561.1, on the reverse strand, counting down.
AAGCAAGGCGATTGGGATGAGGATGATGGTGATGGACATAATGACAACCGCCACAGGCACGACGATCACTGCCAGCAGACCGTATCCGCCTGCGATCAAGGGTTGACGGGTGATCGCCGCGTTCACACGGTCCAGTTGCGGTTGGAGGAAGAGCGCCAACAACATGCCAATGGCGGCAATTGCCAGCGCGCGCCCGAAGACACCCGCGATTTCCCAAAATGGATTGTAGCTAACCCACGGGTCAGGCACATTCGGGACGTTGGGAACGTTTGGCACATTGGGAACATTCGGCACGTCTGGGACATCCACCACAGGCGGGGCATTGTTGGTGACATCCCCGGTGACTTCCGCACCAGGCTCACGGGATACCTGTCCGCCAATCGAGGCAACATCACCCTGAATGACGGAGGTCGAGGTCAGGGTTGCCTGTCCGCCGAAGATGACCACGTCGCCGTTGACTTCACCGTTAATGGTGATGTTCCCGCCAAAGACGGCGATCGATCCGTTGGTAAGGGTATCTTCTGCAATGGTGATGTTCCCGCCAAAGACCACAATGGAGCCGTTGACGATGGCATCTTCTTCGATCTGGATATTCCCGCCGATGACGGCGATGCTTCCATACAAGGTTTCACCCTCGCCGAGCGTGTAATTTTGCCCGATCAGGAAGATGCTTCCATCCGGGCCTTGTGCGAGGACCGTGCTGGTGGGGATGAACAGCAACCCCAGCACAAGGATGATGCGGATCAAGTTGTTTTTAATGTTCATGCGTTTACTCCTTGGGGTTTGCGTGCAAACTGCCAGATGGACACCGCCCAAGCCAGCCCCACCCCTGCCATCGCGGAGAACAGCACCATCCACGCATAGGGCGGGATGAACTGCGGCAGGATTTGCGTTATCACCTGAAGAAAATCTCCCAGCACGCGCAGGGATGTGAAGATGAATAGAAAATAGCCGACGGCGGTCGTGATCCACTCGATGGGTGCGGAGAGGAACGAGATCACGAATGGAGCCGCGAACCAACTCAGCAGGCCCAGCCCGCTGAAGATCAGCACGAACATGCCCCATACTCTGCGGCGGCGTTCGACAATTTTTTGCGCGGCGAGCCGCTGTTGGAAGCGGACTGTGAACCCGGCCGCAGGGGAGACCGCTTTCGCAGATCGCAGAGCAAGCCCGGTCTCCGACAGAGCCGAGCAGGTGCGGCACACGCGAATGTGTGCGTCCAGGTCACGCTTCTCCACGGCGCTCAAATGTTTATCGTCCAACAGCCAGGTTTCAAAAGGCTGGTGATTCATGGTGTCTCCTTTCCATTTCGGCGAGCAGGTCTTCTTCCTGATCCTGCCATAAGCCTGCCAGTTCCTTGCGGGCGCGGTGCAGGCGGCTCTTTACCGCGCTGACCGTCAGCCGCAACGCCTCGGCGATTTCTTTTTCTGAATAGTCGTACCAATATCTCATAATGATGGCGGCGCGGTCGATGTCATCGAGGTCTTTCACCAACTCATGCACACGTTCCTGCGTCTGCCCTTTGATGGATTCGGCTTCCGGGTTGGGCGCATCCACATCCGGGTATTCAAAGGTGTTGCCTTCGTCGTCCTCTGCGTCCATCGAGAACATCGCAAACTTTCTGCGCCGCAGTCGGTCAATACAGTAGTGCGCCGCAATCGAAAGCAGCCAGGTGGCAAACGGACGTTTCTGGTCGTAACGATGCAGGTGTTGGTAGGCGCGTAAAAACGTTTCCTGCGCGGCATCTTCCGCCAGCTCAGGCTCGCCCAACATGCGGTAACACAGGTTGAAAACAGGGGTTTGGTAGGTCTCGACGAGCCTTGTAAACGCCTCGTCATCACCTTGCTGCGCCTGGGCAACCCAGGTCTGTTCTTCGTTCACACTGCTCCTTGTGCCCTGAAAGGGTACTTGATGGGACTTTCTACACATTCTGTACGCGGGCGATGGGGGGAAGGTTGCAGGATTTTGACTACCCAACTATCCGACTAACGGACTACCCGACTAATGATGATGCCCCTCCCCGCTTCCCACCGGACCGAGAACCTGCTCCCACGCCCCAAGCGACTCAGCCCTTTGAGCGAGGAAGATGGCAATCGTAGTCGTGATTGGCACGGCGGCAATCAGTCCCAACGACCCGACCAGCGTCCGCACGATTTCTTCCGCGATAAACGAAAAATTGATCAAATATCCGTAATCACCCTGCCCAAGCGAGAACATTAACAGCATGGGGAGCGATGCTCCAGCGTAGGCTAAAACCAACGTGTTGACCGTAGCCGCCACATGGTCCTGACCGATGCGCATAGCCGCGTTGTAGAGTCCGCGAAAGCCGAGGTTCGGATTCGCATGGTGCAGTTCAAAGACGGCTGAGGCTTGCGTTGTCACGAGGTCATCCAGCACGCCGAGCGCGCCGATGATCATGCCGCCGAGCA
>JAUXWL010000232.1 GCA_030680155.1 Anaerolineales bacterium | reverse complement strand
CAGCAGGGCAAAATGCTCGGGTTGAAAGCGCGGAATCGGCGCGAATTGAAGCGGCTTGCCTGAGCAGAGCGTGTCACCGATTGCAAAGATCCCGTTGTTGGGAAGACCAAGCACATCACCGGGGAAGGCTTCATCGATGATTTCGCGCTCGTTGGCAAACGCCTTGTAGGGACGCATCAACTTGAGCATCTTGCCGCTTTGTGCGTGGAGCAGGTCCATGCCGCGCTCGAATTTGCCGGAGCAGATGCGCAGGAAGGCTACACTGTCGCGGTGTTTCGGATTCATGTTGGCCTGAATTTTGAAGATGAAACCGGAAAATTGTTCGTCCTCAGGGGAGATTGCGCCTGCATCACTGGAGTAGGGCTGGGGCGGTGGGGCATATTGGATGAACGAATCCAAAAACATGCGGACTCCGAAGTTGGTCAGCGCGCTGCCGAAGAAGACAGGGGTTTGTTTTTCTTTCAACACGCTTTCATGGTCGAAGGTCACGCCCGCTCCATCCAGTAATTGGATGCTTTCCTCCAGGTGTCGAAATTTCTCCTGTGTCAGAATATTGTTCTTCACCAAATCTTCCATGCGGACGAATACTTCCGGCGCGATGCGTTCGTTGCGCATGGTACGCTCGAAGAGATACACGCCGCTTTCGACAAGGTCATACACGCCGACGAATTGCGGGCCGTCGCCGATGGGCCAGTTCATCGGGACAGGCTCCATCCCCAGAACTTTGCGGATCTCGTCCAGCAGATCGAGCGGGTCGCGGGCAGGACGGTCCATTTTGTTGATGAAGGTGAAGATGGGGATGCCGCGTTTTCGGCAGACTTCGAATAGTTTTAGCGTCTGCGGCTCGATGCCCTTGGCGGCGTCGATGACCATGACTGCGCTATCCACAGCGGAGAGGGTGCGGTAGGTATCTTCAGAGAAATCCTGATGTCCAGGGGTATCGAGCAGGTTGATGGTATGTCCGCGATACGGGAATTGCAGCACGGTGGATGTGATGGAAATCCCGCGCTCGCGCTCCATTTCCATCCAGTCTGAGGTGGTGGCGCGTTGATTTTTTCGGGCGCGGACATTGCCCGCCAGTTCAATGGCATTTCCATATAGCAGTAATTTTTCGGTCAGTGTGGTCTTGCCTGCATCCGGGTGAGAGATGACCGCGAAGGTGCGGCGGGCAGCGATGGCAGAGTTGGTCGATTGTTGTTCAGTGGGCGTTTCGTTTAGCATGGTTCTCCAAAAAGCAGAAAACAAATTTTAGCATATAAAAAATCATGTTCCCGCAAAAAGACTTCCGAAGTCAGATGACTTCGGAAGTCTGTATCAACTTCTATCTGCGGTTGCGATCTCCGCCGCCGCCGCGTCCACGGTCACTGCCGCGTCCGCCTCGGTCGCCACCCCCGCGTGGACCGCCTCTTCCGCCGCCGTTGCGTCCGCCCTTATCCTTCTCGCGGGCTTCCTCGGCAGACCAGCCTTCCAGCACAGCCTGACGCGACAGGCGGATCTTGCCCTGTGGGTCAATATCTGTCACCATCACGGTTAATTCGTCGCCGAGCACGCAGACATCCTCAACGGAGTTGACGCGTTCACTATCCAACTGGGAGATATGCACGAGCCCGTCAATGCCAGGCATGATGTTCACGAATGCGCCAAAGGCTTCGATGCGCACAACTTTGCCTGTGTAAATATTGCCGACCACGGCGCTCTCGCTTAGTCCTTCGATGCGTTCCTGCGCGATTTTTGCGCCTTCCGCGCTGGTGGAGGCGATATACACAGTGCCATCTTCTTCGATGTCGATCTTCACGCCTGTTTCGTCCTGTAAGGCGCGGATGTTCTTACCGCCCGGTCCGATCAGGGCGCCGATCTTATCGATCGGGATCTTCACTGTGATGATGCGAGGCGCGTGCGGTTTCAATTCCGCGCGCGGTTCTGCCAGGGCGGCCAGCATCTTTTCCATGATGGACATGCGTGCAGTGTAGGCCTGGGTCAAGGCTTCCTTCATCATTTGGGTGCTCAAACCGCTGATCTTGATGTCCATTTGCAAGGCGGTAATACCCGCCGCAGTTCCTGCCACTTTGAAATCCATATCGCCGAGGTGGTCTTCGGTTCCCTGAATGTCGGTCAGGATTTTGTAACGGCCGGTTTCATCCGTAATTAAGCCCATCGCCACGCCGGAGACGGGAGATTTGATTGGCACGCCTGCATCCATCAAGGCAAGGGTCGAACCGCAGACCGAACCCATCGAAGTCGAGCCATTGGATGACAACGCCTCGGACACGATACGGATCGCATACGGGAAGGACTCTTCAGCAGGAAGCACAGGTTCCAACGCGCGCTCTGCCAACGCTCCATGCCCAATCTCGCGCCTGCTCTGCCCACGAAGGGGTTTTGCCTCGCCCGTGGAGAAAGGCGGGAAGTTGTAGTGATGCATGTAGCGTTTGCTCTTAATGGGGGAGAGGTTATCCAACGCCTGTGCTTCGCCCAGGGTGGCGAGGGTGGCAAACGAAAGGATTTGCGTCTCACCGCGGGTGAACAGACCCGTTCCGTGCGCACGCGGAGATACGCCTACGTCGCACCAGATCGGGCGGATGTCGGTCGGGGTGCGTCCATCGGGGCGTTTACCCATGCCCAAAATCCGCTCGCGGACGACTGCCTGTTCAGCGAGTTCAAATGACTCACGGAATGAAGAAACCGTCAGGTACTCTGAGGCGTTACCGCCCTCAGGAACAGTGCAAAACTCTGTTTCGGCGGCTTCCTTGATGGTGGACATGCCCGTATAGAACTCCACCTTGGAGAGCGGCTTGTCGAGCAATTCGTTCATCGGTCCGCTGACGCGGTCGAAAACCTTATTCTTTACTTCTTCGCTTGGCAGGAAGAGCTTGACCTCTCGCTTGGGCTTGCCGATCTCTGCCGCCATCTGCAATTGCAGGTCGATCAATGGCTGCATGGATTTGTGACCCAGTTCCAGCGCTGCCACCATGACATCATCGGGGATTTCGTTCGCGGCGCACTCCACCATGAGGACCGCTTCCTTGGTGCCGGCAATGCGCAAGTCCAGGTCTGAGGCTTCCATTTCCGCAAAAGTCGGGTTGACGATGAATTCGCCATCCACACGTCCGATGCGCACTGCGCCAACGGGTCCGCCCCATGGGATGTCTGAGATCATGACTGCAGCAGATGCGGCGTTGATCGCCAGAACATCCAGCGGGTTCACGCCGTCGGACGAGAACGAATACATGATGACCTGCACTTCGTTGCGCATTCCATCCTGGAACAGGGGGCGCAGCGGGCGGTCAGTCAAACGAGAAGTGAGGATGGACTCGGTTGACGCGCGTCCTTCGCGGCGGAAGAACGAGCCGGGGATCTTTCCGCCGGCATATAACCTCTCTTCGTAATCCACAGAAAGGGGGAAGAAATCAATACCGTCGCGCACGCCGCCCATGGTGGCGGAGGCGAAAACGATTGCATCTTCAATACCGATCGTGAGCGCGCCGCCAGCCTGTCCGGCCAGGCGGCCCGTCTCGATTGTGACTGTTTTGTTTCCAACGACAGCCGTGTACTTTTTACCTTCGAAATTCATTTTTATCTCCTAAATATGGAGTCGGGGAGCTCGTACGCTCGAAAGGATGTGCTCCCGAATTCGCAATGGCAAGCCATTGCACTCCATGATACTTCCCGCCTTGGGTCAGGGACTGAAGAGTGGGAACAACCGAGTTGTTCGCGCTATTCAATTCCTGACTGCGGGTTTCGTTTCCTCCTGCTCCCCTCGGGAACGGGTAGGTTTTAAAAAGACCCTAAAAGTCTCGCGACCTTTAGGGTCTAACTAACTTACTTGCGGCGGAGCTGTAAACGATCGGTAACGCTGATGTAGTTCTGGTAATTGCTTTTTCGCAAATATGCGAGCAAGCGGCGGCGTTGACCAACCATCTTGAGCAGACCACGGCGGCAGGATTGATCCTGCTTGTTGCTCCGCAAATGCTCAGTGAGTTGAGTGATGCGGTTGGTCAGGATGGCGATTTGCACTTCGGGCGAACCGGTATCCTTCTCGTGGCGATGAAAATCCTCGATCGCCTTTGTCTTGATTTCTTTCGCGAGCGGCATGACGTGTGCTTCCTTTCTTTAGATTGTTGGCGGTAAAAATCACCGCACTAGCAGGTCTCCGTACCCACAGCTTCATCCTCTAAAGAGACGTACCGTAGGGCAGGACCAGTCACGGGGCAAAATTATACCAGAGTTTTACCTGTCATTACGGCGTTCGCTGCTCAAAACAAACCTCAACTCTGCCTCATGTGCCTCAAAATGCCCCTTCACATACCGAAATAGCCGCTCCACGCTGACTTCCCCCGCCAGATCGGACACATAATCGACAGGATACACCACCGATTTGACAAGATCCTCCTCCCGCACCCGCCTCAACCTGGACTTTATAGCTGTGTGCGCCTGCCCGTATGCCTTAAGCAACCCCTGACGGCTGATTCGTCTCTTGCGATTGCCGAACCACGCATTAAGACGGTTGAACATCCGCGAAGGGAAATAGCGCATAGCCAATTGATAGAGTCCTCGTGCATGGAGAGTCATCCACACTTCCAATGCCAGCGCCCGCGGACCCAGTGTGATGTGAAACAGAATATCGCCCACTGTCCACGCGGGGTTGCTGGAGGGCAGCGAATATTCGGATTCTGGAATCAGTTCCACTAAAGAAATAAAGCGTTTGTGCGTTTCATCCAATTCCTGTTCAAGTTCCTGTTTTTTCGTCATTGTTGAACATCCTAAAGGTGAGTGTGGAGTGCAAAATCGCCCGATTTTGCCTCGAAAGTCGGGAGACTTTCGACTCCGTTCCTGACATGTTTTGCGCATCGAAAGGGTGTGGAATATTTTTTCGGTGAACTATACCCGCATCGAAAATGCTGCTTGCAATTCGATTTTTGGTGTGATAAACTGTTGCATATTCTAAACCGAAAGGAGGTATTTCTCATGGCTGGCTTCATTAAAAAAGATGTCTTTATATGCGTACCTCCCAGCAGGTTGATTCGGTAGTATCAATTCCGTATACCCTGCCGCAGGTGCGCTTTTGCCCTGCGGTTTTTTGTTGCCTGGGGGCGAAATCGCGAAAAAATATTCAACTCAATCAGGAGAAATAAATCCATGCCCTCTGTCATTTCGATCTCGAAACTGGCAAAACATTATCAAGTCCCCGAGCGCGAGGCAGGCTTGAAAGCCGCCGCCATGGGACTCATCAAACGCCGCTATAAAAACGTCAAAGCGGTGGACGAAATTTCATTTGACATCCAGCCCGGCGAAGTGGTCGGGTTTCTCGGTCCCAACGGCGCGGGCAAGACCACCACGCTCAAAATGCTCAGCGGACTTCTACACCCGACTTCGGGCAGTACATCTGTCCTGGGCTATGAACCCGCCAAGCGCTCGCACGACTTCCTGCGCCAGATCACGTTGGTGATGGGTAATCGCAACCAACTCTCATGGGATTTACCCGCGCTTGATTCTTTCGATTTACAGCGCGCCATTTACAGCATCCCCCGCGATGACTTCAAGCGCACGCGTGATGAATTCATCGAACTGTTGGAAGTGGGTGACCTCGTCCAAAAACCTGTGCGCAACCTGTCTTTGGGTGAACGCATGAAGATGGAGATCATTGGCGCGCTGTTGCACAAGCCGAAGATTCTCTTTCTCGATGAGCCAACGCTTGGTTTGGATGTCACCATGCAGAAGCGCATCCGCACCTTTGTGGCGGAGTACAACAAACGCTACGGCGCAACGGTGCTGCTGACCAGTCACTACATGGCGGATGTGGAAGCCTTGTGCAAGCGTGTGGTCGTCATTCACCACGGCAAACTTTTGTTCGATGGCGATCTCTCGAAACTGGTCGAAAAATTCTCCGCCTTCAAGACGGTCGGCTTTACCGCGAACGGTTCCTCCGCAGATTGGAGTCAGTACGGGGACGTGGTATCCGTCGAAGGCGGGCGTGTGACGCTGCGTGTCCCGAAGGAAAAAACCTCGGCAGTCACGTCCCGCCTGCTGAACGAACTTGCTGTGGATGATCTCACCGTCGAAACTGCGCCGATTGAAGATGTAATCGAATCCGTTTTCTCGGTTGGCAAGGATATTGTGGAATGAAGCGATATTTCGATTACTACACTTCGATGATGAAGCTCTCCGTGCTGGAGCAGTGGCAATATCCCGTTGCCAATTATTTTTATATGATCGGCATGATCGCCGAACCTGTCATTTACATGGTGGTATGGTCGGCGGTGGCGAACCAGCAGGGCGGCATGGTGGGCGGGTATACGCCCGGCACGTTCGCCGCCTATTACATCGTGTGGACACTGGTGCGCCAGATGAACATCGCCTTCACGCCATACGGCTGGGAGTGGCGCATCCGCGAGGGCAGGCTCTCAACAACCCTGCTGCGTCCGATCCATCCGCTGCATGAAGACGTAGCGTTCTTTGCGGGCTGGAAAGTGGTGATGATCATTTTGTGGATTCCGCTGGCGTTCGCGCTTTCGCTGATCTTCAAACCTGAACTCAACCCAACCCTGTTGGAAGGCATGGTCTTCTTCGTCGCGATCTGGATGGCGTACCTCATCCGCACCATCACGCTCTCCCTGCTCGGAATGGTGACATTTTGGACGACTCGCGTCAGCGCTCTCTTTGAGCTGTATTTTGCCGCCGAGCTGATTCTTTCGGGACGGTTGGTGCCGCTTTCGCTCATGCCCACCTGGGTGCAAGAGTTGGCGTGGTTCTTCCCCTTCCGTTGGGCGTTCGGTTATCCCATTGAAGTTCTTGTTGGGCAAATGTCCATGAACGAATTGTTTATCGGTCTGGGCATGCAACTGGCATGGATTTTGTTCGGCGGGATCGTCGTCAACCTGATCTGGAAGGTCGCCATCCGCAGATTTTCAGCGGTGGGAGGTTAACATGAACGGACTACGACTTGCATTCAACTATCTGCGCATCGGCATCATGAACGAATTCCAATACCGCGCCAATCTGTACATTCAGATATTGCAAACCTTCATTGCACTTGGCACGGGACTAATCGGCTTGAACCTCGTCTTTAGCCAGACCAGTGAATTGGGCGGCTGGAACCGAACCGAATTGCTGGCAGTGATGGGCGTCTTCATCATGATGGGCGGCATCATCCGCGCCGCCATTCAGCCGAACATGGAACGCCTCATGGAAGAGATTCGTCAGGGTCTGCTGGATTTTGCCCTCACTAAACCCGCCGATGCGCAATTACTGATCAGCATCCGTGAATTCCGCCTCTGGCAGTTGGTGGATGTGATTACCGGGCTGGTTGTGTTGGGTGTTGCGCTCTCGCAAATGAACTGGCTGATCGGTGTTTGGTCGGTGCTCGCGTTTTTCTCCGCGTTGGTGATGGGCGCGGTGATGATCTATTGCTTCTGGCTGATCGTCACCTCCACGGCATTTTGGTTCGTGCGTGTGCATGAGATCGCCAACCTCTTTGAAGGTCTCTACGCAGCGGGACGCTGGCCCGTGGGCATTTACCCGACCTGGCTGCGCATGGCGCTGACCTTCATCATCCCCGTTGCATTCGCGGTCACCGTCCCCGCTGAAGCATTGACGGGGCGTCTCAGCCTGCAAACCTGGCTCGGCGCGCTGGCGCTGACTATCACTCTCTTTATCGCTTCTCGCGCGCTTTTGAAATTCGGGTTGAAAAGTTATTCGGGGGCATCTGCTTAAACAAAGAGGCGGTCACTCGAAAAGTGACCGCCTCTTTTCACACCTCCACTTGAATTGCGCTGCCTGACTCGTATTTTCGCAGCCCTGAATGAAATACCGTCACAGCCAAAATGAGAAAGACAAATGCCCCTATAGAAATTTGCAAGAGACTTTGCCACGTAAACGCCCGCACGAATTCGGCAGGGACTGAGCCAATCAGCGCGGCAGGGATGATGGTCAGCAATACGAATTTTGTTGACGTGTTGAACAGCGCACTGGGATACAGGGAAAAGGTTAACACGGCGCTCAATGCGATCTGACTCAACGCCACCGTGTTGCCCAGCCAAAAGGACAGGCTTTGGATGATGGTGAGGAATGAAATAAAAATACACACACCCGTAAAGACGGCAAGCACGAACCGCAATACACCGTCTGCGGTGAGATAGCCTGAGATGATGAAACTGCCAATGCCGTAGATGATGTCACCCATGCCGCTGCCGATACTGCGGGAAGCCAGAACGTGTAACAGCACAGGCTTTGGCAGAGACAGGTAGTAGTCGAGCCGTCCCTGGGTGATGACCTCTGCCAGCGTGGTGAAATGTCCGAAGAAATAAGCAGCCGTCCCCCAGGCAGTGGCGGCGATTCCGTATAACAGCATCATGTCTTGCAGAGTCCAGCCTTGCACTACCTTGAACTTGTCGAAATACAGCACCCAGAACATGAAATACGCGCCGTTGTTGATCATCATAAAGATGACCTGCGTCAGAAACGCGGAGCGGAACTCCATGGCGGCTTGCAGGTTGGCTTTCCATAGCGCGATGAGGAATTGGATGGTTTTCATATCAACCGCCATTCACCGTCAACACTTTTTCACTGCCGCGATAAGCAATCGCAAGCAGGAAGACCAACGCCGCCACCCAGAGCCACTGAATGCCCAGCATCTGCCAGAATAATTCCACATCGGGTTTCACGAACAGGCGCGCGGGGGTATACATCATGTAAGGGAAGGGGAGCGCGCGTGCAACGCCTTGCAGCCATTCGGGAAACATATCCAGCGGCAGGAGCATCCCGCCGAGGACAAAGACAAATTTTTGGTAGATCAACTCGAAGGAATTGGTTTCTTCCACAAGGAAGGCGGCTAGACCGATCAATGCCATCATGCAGAAGTGTAAAATCCACGCGCCGACCAGTGTCACCAGCGCCATGCCCCAGCCTAACAGACTCGGCGGCGGACCTGCCAACAACCACGCGACAAGCAAGCCTACAACAATGTTCATGCCCACACGCAGAAGACTATCACCCAAGCCGAATGAGAAGTGATACAGCAAAAAGTTATAGGGCTTGTTGAGAATGTACGCCACTTCGCCGTTCTTGACCTGCTCCGAAATGATGCGGTTGGTACGCGGACGTCCAAGCTCGATGGTTTCCGCCATCATCAAATACCACATCATATTGGCAAAGGTCAGCCCGTTGATGGAGTCTGTCCCTGCGATGCGGAAGGTCGTGCCCCACAGCCCCGCAAAGATGAACAAAAAGATGCCGATGCTGATGGAACGCCCAAGAAAATCACCAGGGTAGGCGATGTTGTTGATGACCTGCATTTTGATGATGGCAAGGTATTTTTGCATGGTTCGATCTTAGCGTCTATCCGAAAAACCGGAGTGCAGACTTTAGTCTGCCTTGTCATTGCGGACTAAAGTCCGCACTCCGTAAATGTTCGGATAGGTTCTTAGAACTGACGTAATTTTCTTAGCGTGTCGCCTGTTTCCTTGAATAGAAAATCGCGAATGGGGAGGTCTTTTAGTTCCAAAAGGAAAAGATAAAATCCGCGTAGAAAATTTCTGGTATGGAAGAATGCATTATTTGTGGTTGCATCTGTAAGGGAGCCTTTCCATGCAGGCATGAGGATGGAGGCAAGCCACTCACTGTAAAAAGTTTCATCCAGTAGATTTCTTTGCACAACACCTGCCGCGGTTTGCATGAGACGGTCATCCTCGCCATGCCGATACACCCAATCCGTCGTCTCGGTTAGTTTGGATGTGATCGCAGATAGGATTTGCTCCAATTCAGCGCCTTCAACAAAGCGATTACTGGCAAGGGTGTAGAGCAGGTCCGCGGTGTGGGCCAGGGCGTGTGCCCAGCCTTTTCCATTTACATAGCCGCGTGGGTCGCGTTCTGTTTGCAAGTACGCGATAGTCTGCGAAAGCAGATTGTTGATCGCATTCCTTTCAAGAAATGGATTTTTATTGTTATGGTGAACCGTCTCTGCAAGCAGCAGGACGGAAAAGGAACGCAGAAAGATGGTGTCGGTATCTTTTTCGCCAAGTCCATGCGATAGATTTTCCAGCAGGCGGAGGATGTAAGTCCGCACCAGTTCGGGAGGGATTTTTCCCTGCGCCAGCCAGTTGGCGTACGTCTCATAACAAATGACGTCGCGTATCTCCGGGTCAATGCTGCCAATGCCTTCGAGTAATTCTTCCATCAGGTTTTCGATGGCATATCCTTCAGGGATGGCGTATTGATTTTCACGTATGGCGAGCCAGAATTGTTTATCCATATTAAATCTACTGATCAATGATTATTTTGCCGCTTCCCGATAGATCTTCGCGATGACTTCCTCCAGCGGCGGGTCGGAGATGGTGATGTCCACCAGATCACCGACAGAGGAGAGATGCGCCATCACTTTGTCCACGGGTGTTTGGTTCGTGTCGAATCTCAATTTCACGCCGTAACGGCCGACCTTCAAAATCTCCACGCCGTTCAAATGAAAGTTGGCAGGTACTTCCTGCGCGTAACGGACTTCCACCAATTTACTGGTTAAGTGTTTGCGTTTTAGATTTGAGACTTTATCTTCGTAGACGATCTGTCCGTGGTTGATGATGATGACCCGCTTGCACAGCGCTTCGAGATCACCCGCATCATGGGACGTGAGCAATACGCCGACGCCTTCCTCTTGATTCATCCTGCGAATCGCATCACGGATGTGTTGCTTGGCGACCACATCCAGCCCAATCGAAGGCTCATCGAGCAGGATCAACTTCGGGCGGTGAAGAAGCGAGGCGGCCACTTCGCAGCGCATCCGCTGGCCGAGCGAAAGTTTGCGGACGGGCGTCTCCAGCAGATCCCGAATCTCAAAGGCTTCGGTCAGGAAGTCGATGCGCTTTTTGATTTCGCGGTCATCCAGTTCGTAGATTTTTCCAAAGAGGGTGAAGGTGTCAATTGCGGGCAGGTGATACCAAAGCTGCGGGCGCTGACCGAAAACCGTGCCGATGTGAAACGCAAGTTTCTGGCGCTCCTTCCATGGGACGTAGCCGAGCACTTTCGCGTCGCCGTCGGTTGGATGCAGGATGCCTGTGAGTATTTTGATGGTAGTGGATTTGCCTGCGCCGTTCGGACCGATGAAGCCGAGCAGTTCACCCGATTCCATCTGGAATGACAATTTGCGCACCGCCTCCACTTCGCTATACTCAGGTTTGAATAATGCGCGTGTGGATGCGCCCAGCCCAGCGGCTTTGCGTTTGGTCTGGAAGACTTTATGCAGGCTGTGTACTTCGATGGATGTCATGAGGATAATGTAAAATCAAAGGGTGTATTTCATAGTATTATAGCGTGAATGAGGTTCCCGATGCATAAACTACAATTTGTGATTTTGCTGGCGTTTTTCGCGCAGGCATGTTCGCCGGGCACGCCCGCGCCAACCTCCACGCTGACGCTGACGCCTTCTCCTGTTCAGACTTTCACTCCCTCTCTCACGCCTTCCATCACTCCCTCGCCGACTATTGTCCGCATTCCCACGCAGGATTTTTTCCAGCCGCAGCCGACCCCGTTCGAGTTTCAATTATTTATCGGTTCAGTGACAGTGACGCCCTTTGCCACGCCAGGCTCCACCCGCCCGGGAGCAGGTTTCGCTTCAGTGGATATTTCGGAAAAGAAAATCTACTGGGGAGGATGCAAATACAACAGCACGACCATCACCACCCAGGTGGACGACCCTGAAGAGGTCTTCAGTGTGATCATCTTTACGCGGGTGATGGACATGGAAGATAAGGATGAATTGACCCCGTGGACGTCGGGGAATGTCTTGTTCAACAACAGGGATGGAACCTTTACCGTCAAGCTGCGTGGAAGCGAAATTCAAGGACATAACCACTATAAAAAATCCTGGGTATTATTCCAGTTGGTGGCGACCAATATCAAAGG
>JAUXWL010000560.1 GCA_030680155.1 Anaerolineales bacterium | reverse complement strand
ACAATTCATCATGATGGTCGATGGGCTCACCTGCCACGCCGACGAGAATATCGCCAACCATTAACCCACCCTGGCCGGCGGGACTCTCCGCCTCCAAGCCGACGATGAGCAAGCCGGTTTCCTGCACGCGGTTGAGTTGATGCTGCGACTCGGCAGGGATGTTCACCGTCTGGCTGCGGATGCCGAGGTAGCCGCGTTTGATCTTGCCGTGTTTGGCAAGCGTCTCTGCGATCTTCCAGGCCACATCAGCCGGGATGGTCACCGCGCCGCCGCTGCGGAAGCCAGAGGTGTTGATGCCGTAGACCTGTCCCTCGCCATTGATGAGCGGCCCGCCAGAAAAGCCAGGGTAGGAAACAACGTCCGATTTGATGTACTTTTCGAGCATCCCACCACGCCCCGTGCGGACAGGTCCGCCAACGGCGTTGATGATGCCAAAACTGGATTCGATTCCATTTTTGGAGGGACGCCCGATTGCCAAGGCAAACTGTCCTACACGCGCAGGAGTCTTTGCGATATCGGCGGGAGTGGCTGAGGCGGAATCCAATTTCAGGACAGCCAGATCAGTCCCCGAGTCCCGGCCAGCGACGCGGGCAGTGGTTTCCGTCCCGTCACCAAGCAGGATTTTGATATCTTCGTCGCGTTCGACCACATGGTCAGCGGTGAGGATCAGGTCTTTGTTAATGGCAATTCCGCTGGCCGGGATGCGGCGGCGCGCATCCACCAGCACGGTGGATTTGCCCGCCTGCTCGGCGGCGTTTGCCATGGCTTCTGAAAGTTCGGTAAACATATTTTTGCTCATTGGTTTCTCCTTCTGCCTTGCATTGTAGTCGGCAGGTTTATGGAGTGTATCGCCTGAATGGCTGGCTCGGTACTGGACGTTTGGGTAGGGCGTTACAAACCGTGTTGAATGGCTAGGATGGCCGCCTGTGTTCTGTCAGACACATTCAACTTTTCCAATATCGCGCTGACATGATTGCGGACGGTTCCCTCGGAGAGATGCAAGTGTGCGGCGATGTCTGGATTGGTCATACCTTTGGCAAGTTGATGCAGAACATCCAGCTCACGTTCGGTGAGTTTTGTTTTCAAAATGGAAGCGGGCTGGGTTTGGTTGGCGGCCACCTGATTGAGAAGTTTGCCCGCCACTGCAGGGTCTACAAAAGTTTTGCCCTCCAGCGTGCCGCGAATGGCTTCGACGATCTTCTGGCGTGGTGTGTCTTTGAGCAAATATCCCGCTGCTCCCGCGCGGATGGCGTCGAAGACCCATTCGTCATCGTCGTAGGTGGTGAGGACAAGGATTTTTATATTCGGGAATCTTTTGCGGATCTCACGCGTGGCTTCGATACCGTTCATGATCGGCATTTTCAGGTCCATCAGGATGAGGTCGGGTTGTTTTTGAGCGGCCAGTTCGAGCGCTTCGGCCCCATCCTGCGCAGCGCCAACGACCTGGAAATCCTTTTCGAGATTGAGAAGCATTTCCAGCCCATCGCGGATGACCGCCTGATCGTCGCAGAGAAGAATTTTCATAGGTTTGACCATTGACCACGGACGATAGACCATAAGACCATCGTCCATCGTCTGCGGTCCATCGTCCAAATTATATCTTCAACACCATCGTCGTTCCCCTGCCCGGCTCACTTTCGATCTTCAATTGTCCGCCTGCCAGGTCGGCGCGTTCACGCATGCCAACCATGCCGAAGTGTCCCGTGGCTTCTTTTGACTTGCGATCAAAGCCAATGCCGTCATCCTGGATGATGAGGATGGCAGGTCCATTGTTTGAGAGGTGGATGCTGAACTTCTGCGCCTGTGAATGTTTGGTGATGTTCTCAACAGCTTCCTGCGTAATGCGGAAGATGGTCTGCTCCATGTCCGGGCTGAGGGAAGGCATGGGGTCTTGCAGATCAAGCTCCAGGTCCAGTGCGAAGCGGGAGGCGGCAGACATGGCAATTTTCTGGATGGCGAGTCGCAATCCCAAATCCTCCAGGTCTGAGGAACGCAAGGCGCGCAGGGCACGGCGGGTATCATCCACTCCCTTGCGGGTGGCGGCCAGAGATGTGTCAATGAGTTCGCGAGTCTTTTCGAGGTCAATATCGAAATACGCTTTGACGGTTTCCAACGAAACGGACAATGCGGTGAGCGAATGCGCCAGCGTGTCGTGCAGTTCGCGCGCGAGACGGTTGCGCTCGCGGCTCACTGCCAGTTGCTCCCGCGTGGACGCGTAGTGCGTAAGGTTGGCATTTGCCTCGCGCAGTTGTGTCACCAATGCGCTGATAAAAATTCCCACAGCGATGAAACTGATGGAACGAATAATGGCAATAAAAAGGAAAACCACAAGGTTGGCATTAACCAGCGTATCCAACGCAATCAGGCTGAGTTCAAGGGCGGCAGTGGCAACGCTGAAAAAGATAATGTGTTCGAGTTTGAATTCCCATGCCACCAGCGCCAGCGCAACGAACAAAACGGGCAGTTGACGAAGCGCCATCCCCTCCGCATTCGAAAGCGGACCCTGCGGAAAGCGCGGCACAACCAGCACATTGATGAGGATCGGCGCTGTGGAAATGATGAGCGCCATCATGGGATAGTACATCCTCCCCATCTGCTGCTTGATCCCACGCCAATGGGCAAAGAAAAGAAAGAGCCATGCCATCAATCCGTTGGCTGTATAAAAAAGCAGGACAGGCATCAAGATGCCGAACGGTCTGGGGTTGCGCGGGGGCAGGGTTTGTGGGGCTTGCAGAATCGGCTGCGCGGCCAGCCGCTGTATCTGCGGCAGGTAAAGAATGGAATCCATCACTGCCATGCCGATCAAAAAGCCGATCCAGATCCAGGCAGCGCTGCGAAGGATGCGGGTGGAGTCGTCATTTGCTTGCATGGTTTCATCTTATCATGAAGGGTTTTTTCGCGGGCATGACAGCCGTCAGTAATTCCCCCTGCCGCCCATGACAGGCGTCATGGGTGTTTTCTCAAAGTCGTGACGGGGCACACTCACGGTGTTCAGAAGAAAAATGTACACTTCAAACACGAAAAGAAAATTTGCGTGAAAAGGACTAGTCCATGACAACAGAAACCCTGCCCTTCCGCCATTCAATGCTCGAAAAAAAGTTCATCCCCGGGGTGACCATCGGTGCGCTGATCGTCATCGCCATCATGGTCTTTTCGTTCATCTTGCACATGGTCAACATCGACTCCATTGGCAATGCCAACGAGTATTACACCGCGGCAGTCGAATCCATGCTGCAATCGTGGAGTAATTTCTTCTTCGTCGCGGCAGAACCGGGCGGCTCGGTCAGCGTGGATAAACCTCCGCTCGGCTTGTGGATCCAAGCCGTTTTCGCCTACTTTCTCGGCGTAAGCGGCTTCAGCGTTTCCCTGCCCAACATCCTCGCCGGCGTGTTCGGCATCGGACTGCTATATCGCATGGTCAAAAAGTATATGGGCGAACTGGCGGGCATCGTCGCCGCGCTCGTCATGGCGATCACACCGGTCTTCCTCGCCACCAACCGCAACAACACCATGGATGGGATGCTGGTCTTCTTCCTGCTGCTGGCGGCATGGGCCTTCATCAAAGCCACCGAGTCGGGCAAACTCATTTGGCTCTTGCTCGGCGCATTCATCGTCGGGCTTGGCTTCAATATCAAAATGCTGCAAGCCTTCCTGCCCCTGCCCGCCTTCTATGCGCTCTATTTCTTCGGCTCCAAAGCAGGCTGGCTCAAAAAGATTCTCAACCTCGGCATGGCCACCCTGCTGCTCATCGCCGTTTCGCTTTCGTGGGCTGTCGTAGTAGATTTAGTCCCTGCCGACAATCGTCCCTACATCGGCTCCAGCGATAACAACACCGTGATGGGATTGATCTTCGGACACAATGGAATCTCCCGCCTCGACAATCAACGCGGAGATAACACGCCTCCTTCCGGGACTCAGCCCTTCGATCAAACTCAGGGCGGGCCTGCCCAGCCCTCCAATCAGGGGACTGCGCCTCAGCAGAATCCCGGTCAAGGCCAGCGACAGGGTCCCCCGCCCCAAGCCCTCGCCGCCTGCGAAGGGCAAGCCGGGGGAGATGTCTGTTCATTCAATCTGCCGAATGGAAATACGGTCAATGGCGCATGTATCACGCCTCCGAACCAAACTGAATTAGCCTGTGCGCCGCAGGGGGTGACTCCGCAAAACGGGCAGGCTGCGAACAATCAACAACCCGCTGGCACTCCCAATGGACAAAATGGCGGCACACCGTTTAGCCAGGAAACCGGGGCGCCGGGTGTCTTCCGTTTCTTTACACAGCCTTTGTCCAAGCAGATGTCGTGGCTGCTGCCTTTTGCGCTCATCAGTGTCGTACTGGCGCTATTTGGCGCGCGCATTCAACTTCCCATTACGGCTGGCATTCACAAGGGACTCGTCCTCTGGGGCGGCTGGCTGATGACCTGTGTGGTCTTTTTCAGCGCCATTTCCGGCATCTTCCACGCCTACTATGCCATCATGCTTGCTCCCGCCCTGGGAGCAATGGTCGGTATCGGTTTTGCCTTGCTATGGGATTGGGGCGCACGAAGCAAGTGGAGCATCATTCTGCTCATCGCTTCCGTCGCAGTGACGATTGGATTCCAGTTCTTTGCCGCTTCACAATACAACAGCTTTTCATGGTGGATGACCGGGACGATTCTCCTGCTGGGGTCGGGGATCATGCTCATGTCCGTTTCGAGGCGGGCGGCGTATG
>JAUXWL010000559.1 GCA_030680155.1 Anaerolineales bacterium | reverse complement strand
AAACAGGGGCGGAGACCCTAAAGGTTTCCCTCGCTGGCCAAATTATCTTGTCGAACAGCGTATTTTGCCAGCAAAGTACCCAATCTGACAGAAAAACCTTTAGGGTCTGGGAGTTCACCCCAAATTATTGAGATGATACCTAATCTTCGCCAATCTTCACGAATAAATCCGCAATTCGCGGGGATTAGTGTGGAATAACGGACTCATTCTCGACTTTAAGAAAGCCGCGTTACAAACTGCGACTTGCTCGTTGTGATACAGGAATTGATTTGCATTTCAGCAATCAAGATGCCGTTTTCTGATTGAAAGGAAAACATATCCAGCCGGAACCACACTGTACGTTGACAGTCAGGGCAATCTGATAGAAAGATAATAACTGCTTGCAAACGCAATAAATGTTTATTGATGCCTCACATTAATCCATGAAAACCTATCAGGCGTCTTGCACAGAAAGGAGCGCGCAATGGACAAACAAAAATCGCGGGTCATATTCGGTTGGCTCTTGATTGCCGTGGTTTTACTCGCATGCGGACTATTCCCCGCATCGGAAGCTACACCTACGCCCATCCCGCCGACGGACACACCAGACATTACCCCGACGCCTGAAGGCAGCATCATCAACTCGCGGGGAGGGTATACGTTATATATTCCAAATGGATATTATTCCAACTGCATTGATGGCACCTGCCTCATCGGTAAGAATAACCCGAATTTTGGCTCGATGATATTCCAATTTGTAACGATCCCAGATTCTGAAATACAAGAGATTAATGATCTCGCCTTAATTTTATTAATTGGTCGTTATTTGGAAGGTTTTTCCATGTACAAGGAATTTAATGTCGAGCACAGTGACGATCCAGTCTCAATTAGCATCGGCAGCATAGATGGAAAAGCCATGAATTTCACAGGAGTATACACAGATGCCGACGGGCAAAATAACCCAATGGAAGGTCAAATTGCAGGTTTAAGTCCCGGGGCGGAGCAGTTCTTTTGGGCGCTGGCCTGGGTTAATACAAATTCGAATCTGGATATCTGGAAAAACCAGGAAAAGGATGCCTTTCATTTTATTCTCAACACAGTAATCTTCGAATCCGCGCCCACATTGTCGATGCCAACTGGGGTGCCTACATCTGCACAGGCAACAAGTACCCCGGAGCCGTCTGTGGTCATCAATCTGGGACCCGGAAAATTTGGACAACCCCTATGGTTGGAAGTCGTCAAGGGGGATTACCGATTGACCTCAGGCGCAACCCTACGGACGGGTTCCGCCATCGATGCGCATGAAGATTGGCTGACGTTTCCGCGAGGACTTGTGATCCATGTCAAAGACGGGGAGATCACCTTGAAAGGAAAAACATATCCAGCGGGAACCACACTGTACGTTGACAGTCAGGGCAATCTCACAGAAAGGTAGTTGCTTGCGAAAAGGAGCGCATGTAATGCATAACAAAAAATGGCAAGTTACACTCGGTTGGATATTAACTGTTGCAGTTTTACTGGCGTGTGGCTTATTCTCTACGTCAGAACCTACGCCAACAGCGACACTTGTCCTGCCAACACCCACGCAAACGCAAGCGCCAACTCCCATTCCGGGCATCGACGCGCCCATTGTTCTTGCGGAACAGGACATGAAATTATTGATTCTAGGAATGGATTTGGAAGCAGGTGAGCAATCCGGGTATTTAAATCTAATCCTAAGGTACGCTCCCCCTTTTGACCTTCCAGACGCGCAGTGGATTGCAAGAAATTCCGAATTAACCTGTGGCGCTACATCCTACCAACCCCGCTCCATGGGGTTGTATGTTGGAGATGCAGGTAAATTGGAGCATTTTCGTTTAATTTTTGACGTGCCGGAGAATATCAACTTCACAGAATGCGCGCTACGGTTGCCCGGTACCATCGAA
>JAUXWL010000229.1 GCA_030680155.1 Anaerolineales bacterium | reverse complement strand
ATGAGGTTTTGCGGATGTTCGGCGAAGGTTGCCATTTCGCGATTTGCGCCGAAGACCAGCAGGTGATTCTTTTGCGGGTCGCGCGCCTGGTCGTGGACTTCCTCGCCGATCAGCATCAGGATTTTTTTGTTCTTTTCCTTGTAATAGCCTTCAAACCCGTCCACAAGGATGTTGTGGTCGGTGACGATGACAACGTCCACGCCCGCTTTAAGTGCGGCGGTGGCGATGTCTTTATGAACGCCGCTTCCGTCAGAGTAGCGGGTGTGCATGTGCAGGTTGATGATGGCTTCGCGCATGTATCTATCCTCGTATCAAAATCTTTCCTCTTCCGCCGCTGTGTGCGGTAAAAGAGGAAAGGGGATGTTTATTTATTTCACCGCGCCTGCCGGTGAATCCTCTTGTTGACGATTCACTTGTCGAACAGGTATAATTTGCCCGCTAATTTCAAGGAGGCACTTTCGCATGGTCAATGTTTTGAATATTGCTTTGATTATAACCTCAGTAGGTCTGGTTCTCAGCGTCATCCTGCAAAGCAAGGGTGCAGGGCTGGGCGGCCTGACCGGCGCGGACACCGGCGGTGTCTTCACTGCCCGCCGCGGTATTGAGCGCGTCCTGTTCTGGGTGACGATTGGGTTAAGCGTGATTTTCTTCGGCCTCGTTATCGTCATCATCATCCTCAACTAATCACGCGCAAGCCTGAAAGGTCCGCCACGCCATCTTGTCGATCTCGGGGCGCGGCGGTCTTTTCTTTTTTCCCCTACAATACCCTATTAAATTATGAAAAGATTACGCTGGCAGATTCTGGTTGTTGCCGTCACGCTTGTCATTGTGGCGCTGTTGTTGCTTAGCCAGCAGCCAGTAAGTGTGGTGACATTGCCCGAAGCCGCGCCCGGCGGGATTTACACCGAAGCGCTGGTGGGCTCGATGGGCCGCATGAATCCCATGTTGGATTGGAATAATCCCGTGGATCGGGATATCAACCGTCTGCTCTTTAGCGGATTGGTCAAGTTCGATAGCCGTGGCTTGCCCCAACCCGATCTGGCGGATTCCTGGGGCGCATCATCGGATGGGACGATCTACAATTTTTCCATTCGGCAGAATGCGGTCTGGCATGACGGCCAACCCGTTACCAGTGACGATGTGATCTTCACCATCGAGTTGATCAAAAGCTCCGGCTCGCTCTTCCCGCAGGATATCAAAGACCTCTGGTCGCAAATCGAAATCAAGCGCCTCGACGATAAAACGTTTCAGTTCAAACTGCCTGAGCCTTTCGCTCCGTTTTTGGATTACGCAACCTTCGGCGTGCTGCCCAGGCATATACTGGAAGGCATCCCTGCCGACCAGTTAGCCAGCGCAGAGTTTAACCTTAACCCCGTTGGCTCTGGCCCCTATAAGTTTGACCGCCTGCTTACCAGCGGCGGACAAATCACCGGTGTGGCGCTGGCAGCAAACCCGGATTACTTCATTCGTCCGCCATTCATTGAGCAGGTTGTGTTCCGTTTCTATCCAACATCCGCTGCGGCTTTCGATGCCTACAAACGCGGCGAGGTCGTCGGTGTCAGCCAGTTGACCAGTGATGTATTGGATGTCGCACTGCGCGAACCGTCGCTTGCGGTCCATTCCAGCCGCCTGCCTCAAATGGGTCTGGTCTTCCTCAATCTCAACAACCCGTCTGTTTCCTTCCTTCAAAACGAGAATCTCCGCCGCGCGTTGTTGCTTGGCGTGAACCGCAATATCATCGTCTCGCATATTTTGAAGGGACAAGCCATCATTGCGGATGGCCCCATCTTGTCTGGCTCGTGGGCATATTATGAGGAAATTGAAAAATTCCCCTATGACCCTGACGCTGCCATGCAATTGCTCAAAGCAGAGGGATTTGTACTTCCCGCGGGCAGTGACGTGCGGGAAAAAGACGGTCAATCCCTGACCTTTAGCCTGGTTCACCCCAACGACGATATCCACACTCAAATCGCTCAAGCCATTCAGTCCGATTGGGCGTTGATCGGCGTGCGGATCGACTTGCAGCCCGTCGCCTATGACGCGCTCCTGAATGATTATCTCGCCCCGAGGAATTACCAGGCCGCCCTGGCAGATTTGAACATCTCCCGTACCCCAGACCCTGATCCCTATCTTTTCTGGCATCAGTCTGAATCAACGGGCGGACAGAATTATTCGCAATGGGACAACCGCACCGCGAGCGAGTTCCTCGAATCCGCGCGCACTTCCGCCGACTTTGCGGAACGCGCGCGTTTGTACCGTAATTTCCAGGTCGTGTTCACAAAGGATATGCCGTCCCTGCCGTTGTATTACCCGGTCTATTCCTATGGTGTGGATGTGCAGGTGCAGGGCGTGCAGATCGCCCCGCTGTATGATCTCAGTGACCGCCTGTCCCTCATCACAGAATGGTATCTTGTGACCCGCCGTACGTTGGAAGAACAAACACCAGCGCCGACAACTGCGCCGTAATTATTTGTTCCGCGAGAGTCTTGTCCTGAGCTTGTCGAAGGGCATCTCGCAGCCGCCCCCAAAACACAGGGCGACATGCATGTCGCGGTGCGTTAAAAAAGGAGAAATAAACCATGTCAGATGCCCAAAAAGCATTGGAATACGTTCGTGCAAACCGTGGACGATATTTGAACGAGTTGAAAGATTTCCTGGCCATCCCTTCGGTTTCGACGCTTGACGAAAACAAGGGTGATATCAAACGCGCGGCGGAGTGGGTTGCCGCGCAGCTGCGCTCCTTCGGCATGAATAAAGTTAAGGCCATGCCTACGAAGGGACATCCCGTCGTCTATGGCGAATGGATGGGCGCTGGAAAATCCGCGCCGACCATCATGATCTATGGACATTACGACGTCCAACCTGTCGACCCGATCGAGCTTTGGTCGTCTGACCCATTCAAGGCGGAGGTCCGAGGCGATTATCTTTTCGGACGCGGCTCCTCGGACATGAAGGGACAGGTCATGGCGTCGCTCAAGGCAGTCGAGGCGATTGTCCGCACGACGGGATTGCCTGTCAACGTCAAGTGGCTGATCGAGGGTGAGGAGGAAATCGGTTCGGAACATCTTGGCGATTTCATCAAGAAAAATAAAAAGTTACTTGCCTGCGATTTTTGTTTGAACCCCGATGCGGGCATGATGGGCACGGACAAGCCGACCATCACCACTGGCTTGCGCGGGCTGGCGTATTTTGAATTGAAAGTATACGGCCCCGACAAAGACCTGCATTCCGGTCTGTTCGGCGGGACGATTCATAACCCTGCCCAGGCGTTGATCGAGTTGGTGGCAGGCATGCATGATAAAAATGGAAAGATTACCCTGCCGGGTTATTACGATAAAGTCCGTAAGTTGAGCAAAAAAGAGCGCGAGGATTTCAAGCGTTTGCCCATCAGCGCCAGGGAATTGATGAAGATTACCGGCGTGCCCGCCTTGTGGGGTGAACCGCAATTCATCCCAGCCGAACGTGTTGGCGCGCGCCCGACGCTGGAAGTAAATGGCTTGCTTTCAGGCTTTACGGGACAGGGTTCCAAGACGGTACTGCCTGCGTGGGCGATGGCAAAGATCTCCTGCCGCCTCGTGCCCGATCAGACTCCCGAAGAAGTCGAAAAGCAAATGCGCGCCTATCTCAAGAAGAACGCGCCAAAGACCATCAAATGGGAACTGATCAATTTGCACAATGCCGGCGCCGCTCTTGTGGATGTGGAATCTGCCGGCGTGAAGGCGCTTTCTCAGGCGCTTCAAATGGTGTGGGGCAAGCGTCCTTATTTCAAGCGCGAAGGCGGCTCGATTGGCTCCGTGATCCTCCTGCAGAAATACGTTGGCGCGGATTCCCTGCTGACAGGGTTTGGCTTGCCCGATGACAACATCCACTCGCCGAACGAACGCATGCACCTGCCGACCTGGTATAAAGGTATCGAAGCCTTTACCCACTTTTTCTATAATTTCAAATAAATTAAATTAATGGTATGGGCGACCCGCCATACGGGTCGCCCCTGCAATTTGGAACAAGGTAAAAAAATAATGGAAGATCGAATCATTAGTTATGGCGGTCAGGCGGTGATCGAAGGCGTGATGATGCGCGGGCAAAAAGCCTTTGCCGTCGCCATGCGCGCACCGGATGGCAACATCGTCATCCACACCGAAAAACTGGCGGATGTCTATCGCTCGAAGATCACGAAGATCCCTTTTTTGCGCGGGGGCATTCTTTTGTGGGATGCGTTGGGACTGGGGATGCGCGCGTTGACGCTTTCTGCGAATACGCAAACAGGCGAGGATGAAAAACTGGAGGGACCGGCTCTCTATTTAACGTTGAGCCTGTCTCTCGCCTTTGGCATTGGACTCTTCTTTTTGCTTCCCGCCGGTATCGGCGGCTGGGCGGAACATGCTCTCGCGCAGACCACATCCGCTTTGTGGGTGGGAAATTTGCTCGAAGGTGTACTTCGTCTGCTGTTGTTGATCGGTTATATCTGGGCGATCAGCTTTATGCCGGATATTAAACGCGTATTCATGTACCACGGCGCGGAACATAAGACCATCAATGCTTACGAAGCCGGCGCAGAATTGACCCCTGAGACCGTGGCGAAATATCCCATTGAACACCCGCGTTGTGGGACGGCGTTTTTGCTGACGCTGGTACTGTTGTCCATTTTGGTATTTACAGCATTGGGTCCCATGCCCATCGTGTGGCGTTTGGTTACCCGCGTTTTATTCATCCCACTTTTGGCAGGAGTCGCTGTCGAATACATTCGCTGGACTGCGAATCACTTGAGCAACCCCATCGTGCAGTGGCTGATCAAGCCCAATCTGGCATTGCAGCTTCTCACCACCCGCACCCCCGACCTTGCCATGCTGGAAGTGGCAATTCAGTCCTTCCAGTCCATGCGAAAGGCGGAGACGGAGATCGTAACGTAGAAGTCAGTTTTTTGAAAAACCCCTTCGCGAGCGTTGCTTAAGTGCAATTCGCCACGTGATTATCCACAAGTCTGAAAATAGTAGGGTTCTGAGCATTTTGCGGACTTGGTCCTTTTTTCACCCCCAAATAAGCCGTTATCAAGGTCTTGTGCAACCCAAATGTGGGGACGCATAAGATGCGGGTAATCACCAGAAATTTCATAACGCCGCCCAAGCACGCCGCTGGTTTGCCGCTCATTCAGACAGGGCGTTTGCTCTCCTAATTACAACGCAAGGCTGCTTTGTGTATTCGTGGTCGAAATTCGCGGACGGTTTGGGTGCGACTCATACACTGCTGCCGGCTTTGTGCTGTAATGCTGCTTATTCCCCTCTTCTTGATCTTGAAAAAGCCATGGTCACAGTTTAGTCGGTATTGTGACTATACTGCAAAAGGATACTTAAACACAACCCGCAGGGCGCGAGGACACGAAGTACACGAAGGTTAAATAATTTCTCTACCGTACATTTTCCTCGCAAAGAAACCCTAAAGGTCTTTTCGGCGAATCGAGAATCTGCGAAGGAAAAGGAGACCCCTTCGACAAGCTCAGGACAGGCTTTAGGGTTTGCGTGTACGGTAGAGAAATAATGAAAAGGTTTTCCTTTGTGTTCCTTTGCCTGCACCATGCAGCAGGCACGCGTGTGAACTTCGTGTTTAATTGGTTTTTGCAGTGGTCTCTATCATTACAGCGCAAAGTCAGGCTCAAAGCCACCGTCCCCGGCGGCGTGTTGCTGGAAAACGCCTGCGCCGGGGACGGCGCAGGGAGCAACCTTGCGCTGTAATACTATGCAGTGGTCTCTATTGTGTAATTGTGGTCGATAGATTAGAATTTCATTAAGTTTATTCGAAAGAGCAGGCAAATATGTCGTCATTCAAGCAATCAATATTTTGGGTGGCTTTTTATCTGGCAGTTGTGTTTATACTGGCGCAATTTGACTATGCGGATTCGCCCATTATTGACTTCGCAAAGTATTTTTATTTTATGGTTATGGTGGCGGTGCCAGCGACCATTTTTTTCCCGCTTACTACGAAAACGAGTGTTTTTGTCCCAATTGTAATCTGGGGCAGCATCTATTTGGTAATGCTGCAAATTCTCGACCGGACAGTTTCTGCTCCAAATAGCACGTTTCCAATCATCCTGCTGGAGTTCATTCTTGTAATTGTTGGCGTCTGGCTGGGCTTTCAGCTTGCTGTTGGAATTAGCCATGCTGAGTCCCTAATGGACGCAATGGCATTAAGCGCCTATCCCAATCGTACAAAAAGTATCGAAGGCGCTTCCCAAAAGATAAAAATAGAAATAACTCGCAGTCGTCGATATCACCGCCCGTTGGGCTTTCTTTTGCTGCAAGTCAACCTTACCGAACATGTAAAAGGTGGGCAAGTTTTCTTTAATGTCCAGAGAGACCTGTCGAATCGATTTTCTTTTGCGAGAACCGGCCAGATTATTGATGAGCATATTCGCCAAACAGATATGGTCTTTCGTGACCAAAATAACCGCTTTGTTATTTTGTGTCCTGAAACAAATTATCAAAATTCGCAAGCTCTTGCTCAACGAATAAGCGAAGCTGTTCAGCAAGAGACAGGGCTTGGAGTTTCGTGGGGTTCCGCCACATTTCCTGATGATGCCTTGAATTTTGACGACCTGATGGATGTTGCAGTCTCCCGCATTGCGCTTCAGCGCGAAACTGCCGAAGAAAAACAGGGCATTGCTGAAACTTAATTTATTGTTTTCATTTATATGGGAGCTGCCTGGCATGGCTGATGTAGATTATCAATGGGTAAAAAGGTTTGATCCAAACAAGCGTTGGTTTGCCGGGAAGGATTATTTGCGCGTCAAACGGGCATTGGATTTATCCATTGTTTTTCTTGCCTCGCCATTCTGGATACCGGTTATGGCGTTAATCTCTCTTTTGATTTTTGTTACATCCCCAGGGGCGCCGGTTATTTACACGAATCAGCGTGCCGGGCGCGGTGGAAAATTGTTTCTATTTTATAAATTCCGCACCATGGTGCCTAATGCCGATTCTTTAAAAGAAAAATATATGCATCTCAACGAGCTCGAATGGCCTGATTTTAAAATTACAAATGACCCGCGGGTATTACCGATAGGGAAAATACTGCGAAAAACGAGCCTGGATGAATTGCCACAATTATTTAACATCATCAAAGGCGATATGAGCCTGGTGGGCCCGCGTCCCACTGATTTTGGAACTGATGCTTACAATCTCTGGCAGACAGAACGCCTTGATATCCTGCCTGGTGTTACAGGTTTATGGCAGGTCACTGCGCGTGGTTCCGTTAATATGGATAAACGTACCCGTATGGATATTGCCTATATTGAACGCGCCTGCGTTTCCCTTGATATTTATCTTATATTGTTGACCGTTTGGACGATGTTCAAACCTCGCGGTGTTACGTAGTGAAAAGTATTCTCGTGAGTATTATCAAGAAATGAACCCCGAGAATTTGCAGATACCACGCATATTGATTGTGGATATTTCCGCCAACTTTGGAGGGTCCAACGCCAGAGTTCTCGCGTTGATGAAAAGGTTTCCAGTTGACCGAATTGGTCTTGCCACCATTCAAGGAAGTTTGATCGCTCCCGAGTTGGAAAAATTAGGATACCGCGTGCATCGTCTTGCGATCAACAAATTTGACCCGCGAATTTTACCTCGACTGGTTCATGTGATACGTGATTTTTGTTATCAGGTGGTGGATACACAAAACCCACAATCCAAATTGTGGGGTAGTCTGGCTGCTTTTTGGGTCGGCGTCGCTCTTGTCTCTACTTTAAACAGTTGGTACATGAACGAACACCCAAAATATAGTTTGCGCTGGTTGATTTATTCTGGGGTGGAATTTAGTACCAATTTTGCTTTATCCCGATATATTGTTGTCTCACGTGAAATTCAAAATGCAATGATTCGTGCAAGAATCCCTGCGAACAGAATTGATTTGATTTACAATGCCGTAGAGTTGAAACCTACTACCATTAATGGAGATAGGAATTGGCTATTGCGCAAATACAATTTACCGGATGATGCCATTATCTGTCTTGCGGCCGGCCGCCTGACATGGGCAAAGGCTCACGATGATCTTGTTGAGGCCGTTTGTAAAGCGCGTGAAGAGAATCCCCATCTATATTGTGTAATTGCAGGTGAAGGCGAATTGCAAGCAAAATTAATGGAGCAAATTTCAAAACTTGGGATGAGGGAATTTATCCTTCTGCCAGGGTATGTTGAACATGATGATTTACTGTCGGCGCTAAAAGCATGTGATATTTATGTTATGCCTTCTCGCACTGAGGGTACGCCTGTGGCGCTGCTTGAGGCGGCGGCGTTTGGGAAGCCGATAGTTGCATCCAATGTTGGAGGGATTCCCGAGTTGGTAACAAATGGAAAACATGCTTTGTTAGTTGAAGTCGGAGATATAGTTGCTTTATCCCGCGCATTATTGAGAGTGGCCGGGGATTCTGCCCTGTCCAGCCGCCTGGGCCGACAAGCTAAGGCGCGGGTTGAAGA
>JAUXWL010000530.1 GCA_030680155.1 Anaerolineales bacterium | reverse complement strand
GCGAGCAGATCCTGCTGGAATTTGGCAAGTGAATAGTTT
The DNA here is from genome assembly GCA_030680155.1 of Anaerolineales bacterium. Lineage (GTDB taxonomy): Bacteria > Chloroflexota > Anaerolineae > Anaerolineales > Villigracilaceae > Villigracilis. Next base: position 2,939 of record JAUXWL010000530.1, on the reverse strand, counting down.
GAGAACTCGTCCTTGTACAGGCGAGTTAGGGAACGTCTTGGCATATTTAATTCTCCGAAAAATAAATAGATGTTCCCAAAAGCTCATGCTCCCCCAAGGCGTCCTTTGGTTCAATCGGGTGGGATTTTATCACCATTGAAACATAATGATAAGAAATTAGATAATCTGACTCGCTGCACGCATCAAGCGGTCATGGATGGCCAGCCCCAAGCCTTGCTCGCCAAAATCGCGCGCCAGAATGATGTTCACATTTTTATCATCGAGCGTGCGCATGCCCGCATACAAATTCCGCGCAATGGTTTCAAGGTCACTGGATGAACCCAATGGATATGGGATGCACGAAATAGACTCAAAGGATTTCATATCTTCATCCGCCAGAAGCAAGCCCACGCTTCTTCCCTCCGCCTGAGCCTGCCTTGCCAATGCGGACAATTTCTCCAACGCTGATTTTTTTTCTCCGCTGCACAAAATTAATTCTGCGCGCGGCGTGTAATGCTTGCCCAACAACCCCGGCGAGACTTGTGCTTCGTCATCTGATTCTGTCCGCTTCTTTCGCAAGTCCACTGCGCCAATGACGGCTTCAATTGCCTCGCGTGACACTCCGCCCGGGCGCAGGATCATTGGCGGCGTGCAGGTGACATCCAGCACCGTGGATTCGACGCCAACCGTGGTCGAGCCGCCATCGAGGATCAGGTCGATGCGCCCGTTGAGGTCATCCATGACATGCGCGGCAGTGGTGGGGCTGGTATGTCCAAATCGATTCGCAGACGGGGCGGCAATCGGCACGCCACTGGCTCGGATGAGCGCCAGTGCAATCGGGTGCGATGGCACGCGCACAGCAACCGTATTCAATCCCGATGTTACTGAATCGGGCACATGCGCTTGCTTGGGCAGGATTAATGTCAGTGGACCAGGCCAGAAGACATCGGCTAGTTTTTTTACAATTGGCGGAATTTCAGAAGCAACACGCGAAATATCTTCCACCGAGGCCACATGGACGATGAGCGGGTCGTTGGAAGGACGTCCCTTGGCGATGAAGATTTTTGCAATGGCTTCTTCGTCCAATGCGTTTGCGCCGAGACCGTACACGGTTTCAGTGGGGAAGGCGACCAAGCCTCGGCGTAGGATGATCTCCGAGGCTTGGCGAATCAGGTTGGGGTCGGGGGAGTGAGGCGAGAGCGTCAGGGTGCGGGTCATTGTCTAGGAGATCGCCTCGAAGGTTCCATCCAGATGTAAATAGAAAGACTCCACGTTGAGATGCGGGAAAAGAGTTTTTATCCTGGCTTGTGAATCCATCAGATCGTGCCTGTGACGTTTGTAGGTTCCGTCGCGTCCGTAGGCACGGCAGTCTTCGTGGTTGATCAGGCAGACGGTTTCAATGGTGTGGATATTCACCGCGAGTTGCACGTATTTCAAGACCATCTCGTAATCATGCACGCCGCCCGCCAGCGAGACGATGTCGAAGTTGTCGTACCCAAAACGGACGGTGATCCACGGTTGCAGAAATTTTTGTAAACGGTAATCCATGCAATGCACAACCAGCGCGTCACAATGAATGAGAGGTTTTTTTGTCATTTATAAAATTTCGCCTTCGTTTCGTTTTAAGAATTTTCCATCGCCGCGTTTACCTTTCCATTCGGCGCCATCCACGATCAGTTTGCCGCGCAGGAAAACTTTTTCAGGATAGCCCATCAATTCCCAGCCTTCAAACAAGTTGTAGTCGGTGCGTTGATGCGAATGGGCCACGCCATACTTGACTTGCTTTTCAGGATCCCAGATCACAATGTCCGCATCGGCGCCGGGGACGAGTGCCCCTTTGCGCGGATATAGCCCGAAAATTTTGGCAGGGTTCGTGGAGGTATAGGCCACGAATTGATTCGGCGTGATGTAGCCCGCATTGACGCCATACGTCCATAAAATCGGCATACGGTCCTGGATGCCGGGCAGGCCGTTTGGGATTTTGGTGAAGTCGTCGCGCCCCAACTCTTTGCCGGGGATGGCGATCTCGCTGCCTTCATAGACGATGGGACTGGTTCCGTCATAATAGAAGGGGCAATGGTCCGTGCCGACGGTTTGCAATGTGCCGCGTGTGAGACCTTCCCACAGGCGGGCGTTGTCCAACTCGGTGCGCATTGGCGGGGAGCAGATCCACTTGGCGCCGTCGGGGCGGCCGAGATGGTCAAGGTTGAAAAACAAATATTGCGGACAAGTTTCGCCCATCACTTTGACACCGTGTTCACGCGCATACTGGAGCATGTCCACTTCGCCGCCTGCGTTCATGTGGACGATGTACACGGGGGCATTGGCTTGTTCCGCCATTGCCGCCATGCGCAGGGAGGCTTCGACTGCGCCCCAAGCGGGGCGTGTGAGGGCATGCCAGATGGGGGAGGTGCGTCCTTCGGCGAGTGCTTGGGCGGTGAGAGTTTCGATGACGTCGCCGTTCTCGCAGTGTGCCATGACCAACATGCCGTTATCGCGGGCGATTTGTAATGCTTTGAAGATGCCGCCATCGTCGAGACGCAGGCGTCCGTTGTAGGCGGTGAAGACCTTGAGAGTCTGGATGCCCATGTCCATCAGTGAGGGGATGGCTTTGGCGATCTGCGCATCGAAGCGGGTGAGGTTCATGTGGAAGGAATAGTCAATGGCGGCTTTTTCGGCTTTCTTCATCCACAGGTCAACGGAGTATTGGAAGTCGCCCTCACCCCTAGCCCCTCTCCCAGAAGCGGGAGAAGGGGAGTCAAGCACGACGAAATCCATGGCGGTGGTTGTGCCGCCGAAGGCAGCGGCTTTGTGACCGGTGTAATGGTCGTCGGAAGAGACGGTGCCGAACATGGGCAAATCCAAATGAACGTGCGGGTCCACGCCGCCGGGCAGGATCAATTTGCCCGTGGCATCCACTTGATGGTCAGCATCCGCTTCGAGATTGAGTCCGATGCGGG
>JAUXWL010000525.1 GCA_030680155.1 Anaerolineales bacterium | reverse complement strand
CCTGTTTACCACGCCAAATTCAGAGTTCATCATACCGCGCCACATGATGATGCTGATCAATCCTGGAATGGTATAGGGGATCAAGAGCAGGGAACGGATCAATTTCTTCATCGGGAAATCGCGGTCATTGAACATGATGGCAATTGCCAGCCCAAGCGCAAACGTGGAAAGCACGCTGATGGTGGGGAAGATGAAATTCCATGTCATGATCTGGATGAGCGGTCCACTCAGGGCGGGGCTGGTGGTGAAATCAATGAAATTCTTGAAACCAACGAGGGTGCGGAACCCAGGTTTTAGAGTCTTGCCGTCTTTTGTGGTGAAGGTTCCTGCAACATTGTTGTAGATATCGCCATTGATCTGATCAATAAATGCATCTGCCTCTGCGTCATATACATAGCGGATCTCAAGTTCTGCCGCTTCGCTGGGAGTGCGAATCTGGATGGTTTGGTCGCCCTCCAACCCGAATTTGATATTGGGGAGGTTTTTATCCGATGCGGCCAGCAATGTGTTCAGGCGTTTGTAGCCTTCAATGGATTGGGGAATCCCCTTGCTATCCACTTCACCGATCCTGGGGTCATCGGGCGATACGGGAACGATCTCTTCGCCGGGGACGGCAAAGAACGTCTCGCCTTCCGAGTTGATCAGCCACAAGGCATAGATCCCGTCCGTGGATCTGAAGGCGGTCCATGAATAGGATTTGCCTGCTTCAGGCAGGTAGGTGGTTTTTTCGATCAACGGGATGGCTTGTTCTTTGGTCAGGAGATGACCGTCGCCATAGTTCGTGAAAGCAACATAGATGGTGAAGATCATCGGGTAGATCGTGAAGAGTATCAGGAAACTCAACCCAATGGCCATCCAACGGAAAGGATATGCTTTTGGGATGAGAAAGATCAGGTTGAGCATAAGGGTAACCACCCCAATCACTACAACCATTTGCGTAAAACCCAACGACCAGGCATTTTGGATGAACCAAACTGCTCCCGCATCGAATACAACCAAAAACAGGATGCGAATTGCACGGGAAAAGATGGATTCTTCCGCTGCCAGTGTGTATTTTGGTTTTTTGGTGGAGGCTGCTTTCATGCGAAACGCTCCTTCGGTTATTTTTGGTCTTTGGTGAAAAATAATTGCTGGAATAATTGCAAATGAAGGCTGAGGATTTATTGTTCCTCAGCCTTCATTGTTACAGGGTTGTCTAATTACTCAACAATCACTTCGAGCAGTTTTGTAGCGGGGTCGAACACGAAACTGACATTGCTGTCCGCAGCGAGGGTGAGCGTGTAGTTGGGACCATCCTGGGCGCCATCGGAGCCGTAGTTGGTGGTCCAGGAGCCGTCAAGGGCAACTTTGAACTCGTAGTCGCCAGCGGTGAGGGCGAACGGTCCGCTGGTGTACTTGCCGTCTTCACCCATGGTCATGGCGGTGGCGGCGCACTCAGGCTGCCAGTCACCGGGGCATCCGGCCTGAGCCTGGTAGGAACCGGGCACGTTCACCATGCCGGTGAGCGGGTTGGCGATCAACGCACGGATCTTGGCGCCGGCATCAGCCATGGCGGATGCTGCATCCTGCTTGCCGTCGCGGGCGAGAGTTACTGCGTCTCCCCAGGAGCCCCAAACGGAGCCCATGGCGGCGATGGCGGGCATCATCTGCGCGTTTTCGCCGGCTTCAGCCATGGCAACCAGATCAGCATCGTCAACCTGTGCAAGAGCGGGCAGGTAGGCGGGCGGGCGCTGGCCGACTTCATACAGTTTGAGCATGACATCTTCGGTGGCAATGAACTCGTTCAGGAAGGCTTGGGCGAGCAGCACATTGTCGCTCTGGGCATTGATGAAGAAGCCCTGGGTGCCAGCGAAGGGATAACCGCCATCGGGGAAGCTGGTGATCGCATAAGGAACGCCAGATTCGCGGAGACGACCCAAAGCCCATGGACCAGCCATGATGAACGGGGTCTTGCCGGTTTCGAAGAGGGCATGGTTGTTCGCCCAATCCCAGTCAGCGGGCAGGTTGCCGTTGGCAACATTGTCAGCCAGCCACTGGACACCGGCGATCATGCCTTCACTGTCCACGCCGAGGTCCTCGGGATTCCAGTCGCCATTGGCGTTCTTACCGAAGATATAACCGCCGAGGGAGGTGAAGAGCGGATAGGCATCGTAGGTGGTGCCGGTGACAGACATTACATAATCAACCTTACCTTCAGCCTTGAGGGCTTCACCAATGGAGAGCACTTCAGCCCAGGTGGTGGGAGCAGTGGGGACGAGGTCGGTGTTGTAGAAGAACGCCATGTTTTCAGTGGCGTAGGGCAGACAGTAGAGGGTACCATCGTAGGTGCAGGCGCCCAGTGCGGTCGGGGCGAAATCAGCATCCTTGCCACCGAGGTCAACTTCGGCGAGCAGGCCATCAGCGATCAAAGTGCCAGCCTGGTCATGGGCGATCACGATGATATCGGGACCTTCACCAGTGGGAGCGGCAACCTTGAAGTCGTCACGGATGGCGGACTTCAACTCAACAACCAATTCGAGGTTGTAGGCGGCGAGAACTTCATCCGCAAGGTCTTGCAGGATTGGGGCGCGGGTGTCGTCAGCCCAAATGGTCAACGTACCGGCAGGCTCCATGGCTTCTTCGGTGGCAGCGGGAGCTTCTGTGGCAGCGGGGGCCTCAGTAGCCGCGGGGGCTTCAGTGGCAGCCCCACCACAGGCGGCGAGCGCGATGGAGGCGATCATCAAAACGCTCAGCATAATTAGCAGGTTCTTTTTCATTTCTCTTTTTACTCCTTGAAATATTTGAAAAACTTAACTTTTATGGAAGTGGCAATACTTGGTCTTATTATTTTCCTGCCAACCACCTCCTTTCTATCGGGGTTCTCGAATTGCTTCTTCTGTTTCTGCATCAAAGATATGGAGTTTGTCCATATCGAAGATTACCTGGATATCATCCCCGACGCGCTTGTGCGAGCGCGGGTCCACGCGGGCGATGAATGTATTCTTTCCGCTAACAAGGTAGAGAAGTGTTTCATTTCCCATCAATTCGGTCACATCCACTTTCGTGGAGACCTTCTCGCCGTGGATGTTGGGAGGAGCAAACTCGGGGTCGTGGATGTTTTCGGGACGGATGCCAAAGATCACACTCTTTCCATCCATATTTTTGTATGGGCCTGCAAGCGTATCAGGAACCTTTACCTGGAAGTCACCCGTATCCACAGTCACGGTCCCGCCACTTACGCTTAATTTGGCAGAGAAGAAGTTCATGGCAGGGGAGCCGATGAAGCCCGCCACAAAGATATTATTCGGATAATCGTAGAGACGTCGGGGGGTGTCCAGTTGCAGGAGACTGCCTTTGTTGATCACGGCGATGCGGCTCGCCATGGTCATGGCTTCGGTCTGGTCGTGGGTGACATAAATGAAAGTGGTTTGCAGGCGCTGGTGCAGTTTGCTGATCTCAGCGCGCATCTGCACACGCAGTTTTGCATCAAGGTTCGAGAGCGGCTCATCGAAGAGGAATACCTTCGGTTCGCGGACGATGGCGCGTCCCACTGCCACACGCTGACGTTGGCCGCCCGATAGCTGGCGCGGTTTGCGCAGCAGCAGGTCGGTGATGCCGAGGATTTCCGCGGCTTCATCCACACGGCGCTTGATCTCTTCCTTCGGTGTCTTGCGGAGTTTGAGACCAAATGCCATGTTGTCGTAAACGGAAAGGTGGGGGTACAACGCATACGACTGAAAGACCATGGCAATATCTCGGTCTTTCGGTGCAACGTCGTTCACCACACGGTCACCGATCAAAATCTCACCAGCGGTGATTTCCTCAAGTCCTGCCAGCAGGCGCAGGGCCGTTGTTTTTCCACAGCCTGATGGGCCGACCAAAACAAGGAATTCCTTGTCCTCAACCTGAATGTTAAGCGTCTTGATGATCTCGAGATCACCAAACTTCTTGACTACATTTTGGTACGTAACACCTGACATGATATTGCCTCCAGTCTTTAGAATATGGTGATTTTATTATAACCACAACGGCGTTTTTGCCCTATGTATTTATAAAAGACTTAGTTGCATGGTCAAACAAAAATGGCTGAAAGCGGCATGTTTTTTCCATGTTGCGCCGACTCGAACAAACCAAGGATCGCGGCGATGTTCCCGCGGCTGTCTGCCAGCGAAATGCGTGGGGGTTTTCCAAGCAGCACGGCGTCGCACATATCCTCCACCTCACCCAGATACAGCTCCTGCCCTTTGATCTTGAGCGTTTCCACCTTGCCGCCGCGTGTGAGGGTGATCTCGCTCTTAACCCCGGGTTTGAAGGGAGTGGGGATGTTTAGAATTGCCTCCGAGCAGATGATCTCCATATAACTTCGAAACGGGGATTTGAATCCGCAATCGAATTGCGCATGGACTCCATTCCCGAAACGCAGCTGCCCGAAGAACGAATCATCGCTTCCTTCCGCGCCTGTGACCTGCCACCCGGATACCTCAGCAGGTTCCTCCCCGACGAGCATGCGCGCATACGAAATGGGATAGCATCCCACGTCCCATAGACTGCCGCCGCCCATTTCTTTGTAGTTGCGATAATTTCCTGCGCGTGTGAGTGTGAAGGTGAACGCGCCTTTGATGAGTTGCAGTTTGCCCAATGCGCCGCTGTCCACCAGTTCCTTCACTTTGAAGGTCTGTGGATGATGGCGATACATAAAGGCTTCTGTCAGAACCTTGCCTGTTTCCTGCGAAGCGGCAATCATGGCGTCCACTTCATTCAGCGAGAGTGCGAAGGGTTTTTCACACAACACATGCTTGCCGGCGCGCAAGGCCTTGATCGTCCATTCGGCGTGCAGGTGATTGGGCAGGGAGTTATAGACTACGTCTATCTCGGGGTCGGCCAGCAAGGCTTCGTAACTGCCGTGTGCGCGGGGGATGTCCCACTCGCGAGCGTAGGCTTCAGCGGAGGAAATGCTCCTTGAAGCGGCAGCCAGCAACCGGGTCCGTTTTGAAGCGCGCAGGGGTTTAATCAAAGCGCCGTTGATCTTGGCCGTCGAAAGCAATCCCCAGTTAAGGATTTTTTCCATATCCGTTTCTCCTGAAAAGTGTGAAAGCGAAAAATGTTGTGACCAAGGCAAGCAGGAGGTTGATGGCAAAACCATTCTGCACGCCGAAGAATTGGCTGCCCCAGGCCGCCAGCCAGGGACCGATCATGCCGCCGATGCCCGCAAAGGTGAAAAGCACGCCGAGCACTGTATTCAGGTTTTCATGTTGAATATCGGAAACGGCGGCGGTGATGGTGGGGAAGATGATGGAGAAGAACAACCCCGTGAGCGGCAGGAAGATGGACAGACTCGTAAACATGCCGATCCCGATACAAGCGGTTGCGAGGATCGAGGCGATGAGGATGGAGCGCAGGTAGCCAAGTTTGTGGACGAAGAACCCGCCGATCAGACGCCCAAGCATGAGCGCCGCGAAGAAAAATGCCAGCGCCTGATTACTGAGTGCGACGGATGCTCCCCGAACTTCCTGTAAATAGAGCACCATCCACGAGGCGACGCCGATCTCTGCCGCTACGTAGAACATGATGGCAAGATAGTAAATGGGGATGTGGCCTTTGAATGCTGCATTTGGAATATTTCGAAAGTTAAGCGAGCTTTTTTCTTCGGCCTTCGGGTAACGCAGGAACAGCGCGTAGAGGATGAACACGCCGATGAGCAGGAGGTCCCAGCGGTAGATGGTGCGCCAGTTTGTGCCAAGGGTGAACATCCAGCCGGCGAACAAGGGTGCAATGGTGGAGCCGAGTCCGTGCATAACCCCCATCAGGTTGAGGTAAAGTCCCTTTTGTTCGTGATACAGGTTGACGATGACGGCATTTGCGCCGAGTTCGAAACCGCCCAGCCCCAGCCCGATGACAAAAAGCGAGGTGGATAGGAGCGCGGGAGTGCCGAGTGAACTGTATCCGCCGACGCCGATGGCGAGCATTGCCCCAGCAAGGAGCACAACCACCTTAAGTCCGAGGTGGTCGGCGAGGATGCCGGTTATTAGGGTGGCGATCAAAAAACCCAGATACAGGCTGAAGAAGATATTTCCGCCCGTGCCGTAGTTGATTCCCAATTCCGCCAGCATGGGCAGCAGGGTGGGACCTTTGAGATTATCTGTAAAGCCAAAGAGGAAGAAAGCGAAAAAGCATCCTGCGGTGAGGAGAATTAGGTTTGTTTTTGAAAAAATTTTCTGCATGGGGGTTTTGTTGGAACGAGGCTGGTTTTGAAGCCGGCTCCGTTTGTGGAAGGGAGTTATACCCAGCGCGGTCACAAATTGCGCTTTTTCAGAAGGGGGGAAAGCGCAATTTGTACCCTACGGGCATGAAATGACCGTGGGCATTATATCCCTTGAGGGAGCCTGCGAGCAATCCGCGCAGGAAGTA
>JAUXWL010000226.1 GCA_030680155.1 Anaerolineales bacterium | reverse complement strand
GGTTTGCCTTTTTCAGTTTGCGTTTTGTTATGGCTCCGTTATTATGACAAACTTTCAAGAATAATGCAACCCAAACTTTCATATCGTGTGCATGCAAAGGTTGTCAGCGGCAGTCGCTCAAGCCGCCGTCCTCGGCGGCGTTTTGCGAGGGAAACCCTGCGCCGGGGAAAGTGCCCAGAATGGGTACGGCGCAGGGAGCAAATTGCCTGACATGTTTTGCGTGCATACTTCATATCGAGCAAACCATTTATAATCCCTGCAATGTCCAAAAAACTATTTCTACCAGCCATTCCTGTGACAATTGCCGCCGCAGGGATTTATTTGTACTTTGTCTTTGGGCGCATCCCTGCCCGCACCGCACAGGTCTTTGACTGGTTCCGTGATCCATCTTCACGCCCGGAGTTGATGATGACGGCAGGGATGCGCTGCAACGGCGCCCCGTTCATGTTCCCCACCAACGGCTTGATCGGATTCATCTGGGACGATTCTTTCCGCCCCGGTCACCGCCACGCCGGAGTGGACATTTTCTCAGGGACAGAGGTCGGCGTGACGCCCATCGTTGCCGCCTATGCCGGTTACCTCACCCGCGAAGAGGATTGGGTCTCGACGGTCATCATCCGCGTGCCAAAAGACCCACTGCGTCCAACGCGGCAGATCTGGGTGTACTATACTCACATGGCAGACAGGAACGGGCTTTCATTCGTCTCGCCTGAATTCCCGCCCGGCGCAAAGGAAATATATGTAGAGGAAGGCGACTTCCTTGGTTATCAGGGAAATTACTCCGGTGACCCGCTCAACCCCACAGGCTTGCATCTGCATATCTCCATAGTGGAGGATGATGGGTTCGGGAATTACAAAAATGAACTGGATATTGAAAACACATACGACCCCTCGCCCTATTTCGGTCTGCCGTTGAATGCGAATGATAATCCAGATACGATACCGGTATGTTATTGAGGGGCAGGTACTGGGTGTCAAGTATCAGGTGTCAGGTGTCAGGTGTCAGGTCAAAAGTTGAAGGAAATGAGATGAGTACAGTGAAGAACAAGGTTGTTTTGATTACAGGCGCGGGGAAGGGCATCGGGCGGAGGTTGGCGGAAGCGCTGGCTGCGCGCGGTGCGATTGTGACGCTGAACGATATTTCGCCCATGAATGTGGAGGAAGTGACGGCAGGCATCGTCAAAGACGGCGGGAGAGCCAAAGCCTATGTTGAGGATATTGCCAAGAAGGTCGGGGCGCAGGCGGTGGTAAAGGATGTGGAGGATGATTTCGGCGGAATCGACATGCTCATCAACCATGCGGCAGTGGAGCCGCACACCCCGCTGTTGAGCATGGATGAATGGGACTGGCATCGCACATTGGACGTGAACCTGACGGGCGCGTTCCTGATGATCCAATCGGCGGGACGGGTGATGAAGGCCAAAGGCAGCGGCGTAATCGTCTGTTTGGGAGCGGGAGCAGGTGACAGGTCCAGAAAAGAGGCGGGGGCGTATTTTGCAAGCAAGGCAGGCCTGTTGGAATTATCCCGTCAGGCGGATGCGGAGTTGAGTCCATTTGGGGTGCGTGTCTTTGCGGCGGAAACATTCGAGGAAGTCATCCAACTTTTGGAGGAAGCATGAAGGAATTATTCGAATATCGTGAAAAATTGATCGCGCGTTTGGGCGAGGCGGCAGGGGAATTTTGTGAAGCGTGCAAGTCTTTCAAAAACCCATTTGAGAAAGTGGCAGGCGATTGGACGGTACACCAGATCGCAGCGCATACGCGGGATGTGGAGCGGTTTGTGTATGGCGAGCGCATTCGTCGGACGTTGCAGGAGGAGAATCCTGAATTTACAGGGTTCGATGCCGACTCATGGATGGCGAAGCATTACAAGAAAGATGAGCCGCTGGAAAAAATTCTGGGCGATTTTTCGGCAGGCATGCAGGAAGTGTGTGAAATGCTGGGTGATATGCCGCAGGCGGGATGGTCGCGCTTGAGCAGGCATGAATCGTTGGGCGGGGAACTGACGTTGCAACTCTGGGCGGAGCGCAGTCTGGCGCATATCGAAGAGCATTTGAACACCTTGAAAACTTGAAAAATGGTATCTTCTCAATAATCTGGGGACGGCAATATACCGTCCCGAAGGCTTGTCCTGAGCCTGTCGAAGGGCTTCCTTGAAAAACATGGTTGAGCCGTTCAACCTTCGGGGTGTTCCCGCTTCTTTTTGAGATGATTTCTCTACCGTACACGCAGGATTTTTACCGCCAAGACGCTAAGCACGTCAAGTTTTTTTAAGGATTTCCTGGCAACTTTGGCGCACTTGGCGGTTCGATTTTGTTAATTTCAGTAAACCATGAGTTTGCTCCGGAGTGCGGACTTCAGTCCGCTTTGCCCCTGCAAAATTGCAGACTAAAGTCTGCACTCCGCTCAATCTGTGATTTACTGAATTTGTACAGTAGAGAAGAGATGATACGAAAAATGCCAAGAATCAGTGAGTTTTGCCCGTTTTTTGTGTGTTCATGGGGTAAAATAGGCACATGAAAAAGCAAAGAATAATCCTTGTAGACGATCATGAGGTGGTGCGGCTTGGGCTGAAATCTCTGTTGGAGCGGCATCCGCAGTTTGATGTGGTGGGAGAGGCCGCTTCGGCGCGTGAAGCGCTGGAACAAACCACCAACCTGAAGCCTGATGTTGTCGTGATGGATATTCGTCTGCCCGGCACATCGGGAATCGAAGCCTGCGAACAGATCGTGAATCAATACCCCAACACGAAGGTCATTATGCTGACTTCCTATGCCGAGGATGAGATGCTGTTCTCCGCCATCCGCGCGGGCGCATCGGGGTACATCCTCAAGCAGATCGGCAGTGACGATCTGATCAAGGCGCTCGAATCTGTCGGACGCGGCGAGGCGCTGCTTGACCCCGCCGTGACCCAGCGCGTGTTTCAGGAAGTGCGCCGCGCCGTGAAAGAGGAAGAGGCTTCTGCATTCGCTCATTTGAGCCAGCAGGAGAAGCACGTCCTTTTGCTTGTTTCAGAAGGCAAGACCAACCGCGAGATCGCCAAGGCGTTATTCCTCGGCGAAGGCACGGTGCGGAATTATGTTTCGAGCATTCTCTCCAAATTGAATGTCAACAACCGCGCCGAAGCCGCCGCCTACGCGGTGGAACACAGTTTGAAAGAATATATTTCCTAGTTTTCAAGAGGTATCCAACGGAGGCACAATTTCACCACGGTGTTTTTGTGTCTCCGTTTTTTGTTTAATGACAAGAGTGCGACGCACACAAAGGCTTAAGCATTTATGTTTCCATTCACAAAATTGACAGACGGCACAGTGGACCTCCGCCCGTTTGAATTCGGGGAGGAGCATGAACTACACAGCGCCGTTCACGAATCGCTCCCCCAACTCAACCCGTGGATGTCCTGGGCAACCGAGAAATACACACGCGACATCGCACGCGATTTCATCACCGTCACGCGCGCAGAATGGTCGCGCGGCTCACTGTATGCCTTTGCCATCATCGACACAAAAACAAATGAACTTCTTGGCGGGTGCGGCTTGAGTCATATTCACCCCATTTATAAATTTTGCAACCTCGGCTACTGGGTGCGGGCATCCCGTCAAGGCAGGGGCATTGCGGGGCGCGCCGCCAAACTCGCTGCCCGCTTCGCTTTTGAAAAAACAAAAGTCATCCGTGCCGAGATCGTCATCGCCGCCGGGAACGATGCCAGCAAACGCGTCGCTGAAAAGGTCGGCGCGCATTACGAAGGGATTTTGCTCAATCGCATGACCGTGCGGGAAAATATCTACGACGCGCACATGTTCTCGCTTCTCCCCGCGGACTTTGGGCTGGTTGCCAGGCTATAGCAGAGTCAACCCCTAAGAGAGCGTTTCTTAAATCAGACCCTAAAGGTTTTCGCCGCAAAACAGAACCATCATTTGCAAAAAAGCGCCCACTAAACAGCGTTTTCGTAACCGTGGGAAACCTTTAGGGTCTTTGCCTACGAGTTAAGAAACAGCCTCTAAACAACGCCACAGATTACACGAATGAATGCGGATTTTTATCTGTGAAAATTCGTGTAATCCGTGGCTAAAGTTTTTAAGCTGAAAAAAGTTTTTCTATTCCTGCTCCCCACTGACTTTCATCCACATCTTCTTCATGTGCAGGGCATCCTCTTCCATGATGGGGCTTTCGCACAGGATGCGTCCGCCGCAGCCGAATTCGTGCATGGCTTTGAGGAGAGCTTTCAAATCCAAGTCCGCTGCGGCGAAGGGCAGGTGATTCTTTTCACCTTTGGGACCATACTCGATCCCCGAAAGATGGATGTGCAAGTTCTTCAACGATTTCGCGCCGAGGGTCTTGCCGTATTTCTCCAACAGGCGTGACCATTCGTCATACGTGTTCATCGTGCCGTCACCGGGGCGGGCGTGCAGGTGGGCAAAATCAAGGCAGGGCTGCACCATGTCCATGGCTTTGCTCATGGCGAGGGCATCTTCGAACGAGCCGAGCATGGCAGATTTGCCCATCGTCTCCGGGCGCAAGGTGACCTTATCGCCGTTCTTCTGTAATTCCTGCACACAGCCTTGCAAACGCGGCAGGGCAACCTTCAACACGTCCGCGGGGTCGTTGCCGAAATACGAGCCGGGGTGAAAGATGATGTCTGTTGCGCCAGCGAGATAGCCGTAATGCGCCGCGTCCATCAAACGTTTGCGGGACTTGGGCCATTCATCATCCATGGCATTCAAATTAATAAAATACGGCGCATGGACGCTGAGCGAAACTCCCTGCACTTCACCTGTGGATTTAATCAATGCGCATGTCGCTTCGGTCACGCGCACCGATTGTACCCAGCCGAGTTCGAGCGCTTCCAACCCAATCGACTTGCTGAATTCAATTGCGCCAACCGAGCCGCCGGGCTTTTTGGGCGTGCCTGTGGGTGAACCTACGGTGCCAAATTTGAAGGATAAGGGCATAAGAACTCCAGTTTCCAGTGATCAGTGATCAGTTACCAGTAAGCAGTTACCAGTAATCAGTTTCCAGTAAGCAGTTTGGTTAGTTTCAGCCAAAGCGGGGGACCGAGGATGAGCAAACCGATCAGGATTGCGGCGAGAGCGGCGACCAGCACGGCGGCAGCGCCCACATCCTTGCCGATCTTGGCGAGCGGGTGTTCGTCCGGGCTGGCGAGGTCCACCACCACTTCGATGGCGGTGTTCATAAACTCTGCGGCAAACACAAACGCGGCAGTCAGAATGATGATCCCCCACTCGATGAGCGAAAGTTCCAGCCACAAACCCACGATGAAAACCGCTGTCGCAATCGTGCTATGAATCCACACGTTACGCTGGGTGCGCATGACATAGAACCATCCGCGAAAAGCGTGGCGGAAGGATTGGATCCGCGAGAGGAGAAATGCCTTCAACCTTATTCCTGTATCTTGATGTGACCCAGACCGAGTCTTTCCAAAACCTTTTCCTGTTCCGCCCACATGACGGCTTTTTCCTCCGCCTCGGCATGGTCGTGACCCAGCAAATGCAACACGCCATGGACGACGAGCAACTGCGCCTCCGCTTCCACGGGATGGCCTGCTGTCTCCGCTTGATGGACAGCGCGGGGGATCGAGATGAGGATGTCGCCCAGGTAGGTCGAACCAGTTTCCGGGTCCGCTTCAGAGGCGGGGAAGGAGAGCACATCGGTGGGAGCATCCACGCCGAGATAGTCCAGATTCAGTTCATGCAGTTGGCGGTCATCCGTCAGCACGATGGTCAGGTCTGCATCGGTGTGCAGCGGGTTTGAAATCTCCAACGTGAGGCGCGCGGCTCGTTCGAGCAGGACGGCTTCGGGGAAATCCTGTTGATTATCAATATGGATCATTTTATTTTTCTTTGGGCAAGGATGGTGGCGTCCTGGTCTGGGACGTTGGCTTTGGGATATTGGATGCGCGGATGGTAGGTGCCGCGCAGGGTGGTCACAAAGGACTCGGTGATGAGGTGCAGGTCGCGCAGGGTCAGCAGGGTGTCATCCAGTTGATTGAAACGCTGCACGGTTTCAATGACGCTGTTGACAAGTTTGCGGATGTCTTCGTCATTGGCGGGGCGCTCGGCGCGGGCGCGGGCTTCGGTGGCATCTGCCAGCATGAGCAGCGCCGACTCACGTGAGTCAGGGCGCGGGCCAGGGTAACGGAATTTTTCGATATCCACTTTGGTGAGGTCGCCGTGGGCGGCTTCCATGGCCTGGTTGTATTGGTAATGCGTGATGAGCGTGCCGTGATGCTCAAGGATGAAATCATGCAGGCGGCGCGGGAGGCGGTGTTTCTTCGCCAGTTGCACGCCGTCGGTCACATGGCGGACAATGGTGGCGGAGACTTCCTCCGGGTCGGCATCCTGGTGGGTGTTGAGGCTGCCCGGTATCTGGTTTTCGATGAAGAAGTTGGGGTTGAGCGCCTTGCCAATATCATGAAAGAGCGCGCCGACGCGGGTAAGCAGCGGGTCCGCGCCGATCTTTTCGGCGGCTTGTTCGGCCAGGTTGGCAACCTGTAAACTGTGCTGGTAGGTTCCGGGCGCAGTGCGCAGCAGGAATTGGAGCAATGGAAAATCAGGGCGGGATAGGTCGAGCAGTTGCAGGGCGGTGGTCAGCCCGAGCATTTGGGCAAATAAATATTGAAGCAAAAGCGTAACGCTTGCCGAGGCGAATCCTGCAAAGGCAACCGCCCCAACGAACTGTACAATACCCAGCCAATCAGGCTGGTAGAACGGCAGGCGGTAGGCGATCAACATGGCAAGCCCGGAAAGGGAAATGGCGATCCCCGCGCGGACAAATCCCCAGATGCGGCGGACGGGACCGAGGGCCAGCAAGCCAACCAGGGAGGTGAGCAGGTAATACGGCATCAGGTCGAGCGAGTTCGGCAAACCATAAGCGGCGATGATGGACAAAGGGATGACGAACACAAGTCCCACTTCCAAGCCGAAAAGGGCGGCAATCAGCAAGCCCGCAGCTTGCAGGGGATATCCATACGGGGCGAGAGTGCGGTCGGCAAACAGGCGCGCGCCGACAAGAAAGATGATGAAGATAAGCGCAATGACCAGCAGGGTACGCGGGTCGTTGACAACAGCGGAGCGTTTTCGGCGGATGAAGTAGAGCGGCACAAGCACAGCGGAAATAATAATGACGGCCGCCGCGCCAAGCACATCCTGCCAGTTCTGGCTGGGACGGATGATACCGAGTTGGTGGAAGGCTTCCATATCCGCCGGGGTGATAATCTCCCCCGCCGAAATGATCGTCTCCCCCGTTTTATAAGTCTTGACGATGGGCTTTACCGCTTCGCGCGCAGACTGGCGGGCAGCATCGGTCAATTCCTGGCTGAAAAAACTATTCGGGACGACAAAAGCAGTGACCAGTTCCGTCACAAGCGCGGCTTGCTGCTCGCTGAACGTCAGGCTGACAGAGGAGGAAACGCCTGCCTGGGCCACATCCAGCCGGTCTTCATAGACGGCACGGCGCAGCGCCGCTTCCAACACCCGCAAGGATTCGGTCTGCACCGCATCCCAGCGCGAAGCGGTGATCGTGAGGAGATATTCAATCGTCTCGATCTTCAAACGGATGTCACTGAGCGCAAGGATCTTCGATCGTTTTTCGGTGGCGTTCAGGAGTTCATCGTCACGGACGGCGGTAATATTTTGCAAGGTAGTACGAAGGCGGTCGATCTGCTGACGGGCAATTGCAGAGTCGGGTGGGCTGTAAATCGGCTGCACAGCGGTCTCGGCAGCCTTACGCGCCTCCTCCGTGCGGATCTCGCTGACGTATTCAATATCACGCGGTGATTGGTAGGTGGTCTGTGCCACATCCCCCACATCCACATTTTGGACGGTGGGACGCAGCCCAATGGGGGCAGCAAGCACGACAAACGAAACAAGACCGACCACAACGATCAGGCTGAATTGCAAAAAACGAAGGCGCGGGGGAGCAGAGGTTCTTGCTGACATAAAAAATCAACCGCAAAGAAACAGGCGCGCAACGCCTGCTTTTTGCGGCAATCATTACTTCGTGAGAAGTTCCTTCACGGCGGCGCTGATCCTATCGTTGGGGGCGCGTCCTGCCACTTTCGGGATGACAATCTTCATAACCTTGCCCATGTCGCTGGGCGCAACAGCGCCCGTCTCTTCGATGGCGGCTTGCACCAGCGCGCGCAGTTCCTCGGCGGGCATGGCCTGCGGGAGGAATTCCTCCAGAATCCTGATTTCCGCTTCGTTTGCAGCGGCAAGGTCTTCACGGTTGGCAGTCTTCGCCTCTTCCAATGCTTCGCGGCGAGTCTTAACCTCTTTCTGGATCAGGGCATTAATTGCCATATCATCGAGTTCGATGCGTTTGTCCACTTCCACTTGTTTAACAGCGGCAAGCGCCATGCGCACGGTGCGCTTGCGGATCTCGTCGCCGCTTTTCATCGCTTCTTTCATTGATTCGTTAAGTTTTTCTTTTGTATTCATGATTTTGATTATACCTTTTTTGAATTATTTATCTGTGAACCGCGCGAACATCTCAGGGGGGAGTATTTTCTTTAACAAGTCAAACTCATATTGCGTGCGTATTACAGCGGCGGCGCGGGCGTAGTCGAATTTCGGTCCCTGTTCGGGGGAGTCGAGGTTCATCCGTCCGTGTGAATTTTTTGGCAGGAGTTTGAGCGCCAACGGGCGCAGCGGGCGGATAAAATACAGCGCGTCCATCGGCAGGTAGATCTTGCCGGAGTGAAGGTCCGGGCTTTTGACCAGGTCCTTTTGAAGAGGATCAATTTCCGGCGGAGGGGGAGGCGAGCCGTCGAATTGATCCAGCCACAGGGTCACATAATTGGTGTGGGAGTAGAAATCCTGTGCGGTGTGCAGCAATCTCCCAAAGGCGATCCACGCACCGAGAATGCCGGGCGAGAGCAGGGTCGCCAGAACATAACCGCGCTGTTCGATAATGTAACGATCACCTTTCTCAATGTTGGCATCGTAATGGAATTCATCGTGACCGATCAGTCCGCCCCAGGAATCCTGTTTACTGTTGGATGCAATAATGATCTCCAACGCGCCCGGGCTAAAATGCGGGCTGAGCGCCTCGCGGGTCATTTCTTCATGATAGGGTACAAGCATCCCAAAATTATACCCAGCACGGTCAAAAATTGCGCTTTTTTAGAAGCGCAGAATCCGCAATTTTTGACCGTGGGTATTGGATACGCGACGCTCAGATTAAGTGGTTATAATGCCCCTCATGACTTTTTATACTGCAAAAGGCGACGACGGCACAACAGGTCTGCTCGGCGAGGGACGTGTGCCAAAATATCACGTCCGCATGGAAGCGGTGGGCGCGTTGGATGAAGCCTCCGCCGCACTGGGATTGGCGCGCGCGCAATGCAGCGCGCCTCAGACTCCGCCGATCCTGCTTGCTGCCCAGCGAGATTTATACAAGCTGATGGCGGAAGCCGCCGCCACACCGGAGAACGCCGAACGCTTCCACTTCATTGACGAAGCGCGGGTAAAATGGCTGGAGGAGCAAACCGACGCGATCAGCGCCATCGTGGAGATGCCGAAGGAATTCATCCTGCCCGGAGACACCCTCGGCGGCGCGGCGCTTTCAATGGCGCGGGCAATCGTCCGCCGCGCAGAACGGCGCGTGGTGGCGCTCTTCGACGGCGAGGAAGTGTCCAACCCCCATTTACAGCGGTATCTCAACCGCCTCTCATCGCTCTGCTTCGTGCTGGAGTTGCTCGAAAATCAGCACGCAGGCAGGAAAACGACTTTGGCAAAATCATAACAAAACAAGAATTCGGAAGTCTTTGAGACTTCCGAATTCCATTCAAGGATAAATCATGACAGGTACTTTGATTAACGTAGTTGCCATCCTTATCGGCGGGAGCATTGGATTGCTCTTCGGCGCGCGCATCCCCGAACGGTTCAAGAACACTGTCATTGCAGGCATGGGACTCTTCACTGCCACAATGGGCTTGGGCATGTTCATTAAAAGCGAGAATCCACTGATCGTGCTGGGCGCAATGATCATCGGCACACTGCTTGGGGAATGGTGGCGGCTCGAAGACGGTTTGCAGGCCTTGGGAGAAATGCTCGAAAAGCGCTTCTCTTCCGATACAGAGATGGGGGCCGGCTCCAGGTTCGTGCGCGGATTCATGGTTGCCTCCCTGCTCTTCTGCATCGGTCCGATGGCAATCCTCGGTTCCATCCAGGATGGTTTGACGGGGGATTACAGCCTGCTGGCGGTTAAATCCACGTTGGATGCGTTTGCGTCCATCGCATTCGCCTCCACGCTGGGGATCGGGGTGCTGTTTTCAGCGATCATCATCCTTGTGTATCAAGGCGGCATCAGCCTGATGGCAGGCGGATTGAGCGCCCTCATCAGCGAGCCGATGATGAATGAGATGACCGCCACCGGCGGGGTGATCCTGGTTGGGCTGGCGATCAGCAATCTGCTGGAGATCAAGAAGATCCGCGTGGGGAATTTCCTGCCGGCGTTGGTGGTTGCACCGTTAATCGTGTGGATTCTGGGAATGCTGGCAAATTAAAACAAAAAACATCCCTGTTTTTAGGATGTTTTTTGTTGGTGACCCCGGAGGGACTTGAACCCACAACCAATTGATTAAGAGTCAACTGCTCTGCCAATTGAGCTACGGAGCCACGTTTTGTGCGGGCGAAATTATACCCCAAAGAGATGCAATGTCAATAAAATATTCAGAACGACAGCAATTCCAAATCTGAATCTAACAATCTCAACGCAAAGCCGCCAAGACGCTAAGATTTTGACCTTTCCTCGACGGAATCGGCAAGAGTACCATCTGGCGCAGGGGCAATCCTAAAAAAGCCTTGCGGCCTTGCGTCT
>JAUXWL010000515.1 GCA_030680155.1 Anaerolineales bacterium | reverse complement strand
GCTCCATTATCACTTAATGAATTCTTTTTCAAGGAAATGTCATTCAATCGCCTCCGTTTTACAAATGACATAAATGAAAATATTATTTCAGTAGAAATTCGCGGGCGCACTGGTATGCACGAAGTAGCCCAAAAATTGATGTGACTTCAAAAACTAAACGCGCCCAACACAGCGTGCATCTGACGCTGGGGATTCTACGGCATTTTCAAGCAGTTTTTGGTTGTTGAGCCTGTCGAAACACTGGCTTCGGGTTTTTCCTGCTCCCAAGCATTTTCCACGCCCGCCCACACGCGGGTAACGCAAACCGTTGGGCGGCGGCGCGACGTATCTGTGATCACCAAAAGGACACTTAATGAAGCGAACTGGACAAGATTACGAACAACTGATAGAAAAATTCGCCACCTGGGCTTGTGCTGAGGAAGACATCCGTGCCGCATTCGTCATCGGGTCAAGAGCGCGGGTTGACCACCCAGCGGACGAATGGTCTGATCTGGATGTTGCCATTATCGCCCGAAACCCGGCAACCTATTTGGAATCAGCCGATTGGGTGGCACATATCAGCCATCCTTGGTTGACCTTCATTGAACCGACGGGTGACGGCCGTAGCAGGGAACGCCGTGTCTTGTACGAAGGAGGACTGGATGTTGATTTTGCCTTTATCGCGGTCTCTCTGGCGCAACAGATGGTGGCAGAAGGTGTGCCAGCCGATGTGGTCGACACCCTGCAACGTGGGACACGAGTTCTGCTGGATAAAGATGGTCTGGCTGCCCAACTGCGAGCCTCTGCGACTGCCCCACGATTGCCTCAGCCCCTGGCCCGGGCCACCTTTCTTGAGATCGTCAATGATTTCTGGTATCACGCTGTTTGGACGGCCAAGCACCTGCGGCGCAGGGAGCTATGGTGGGCCAAGTCGTGCAGTGACGGTCGTATGAAAGAGCTGCTCCGGCACATGATGGAATGGCACACTCGTGCGACAAAAGGTCAAACCTATGATACCTGGTTACGAGGGCGATTTCTGGAAGAGTGGGCAGACCCCCGCGCTTTGGAAAGCCTGAGCGGGGCATTTGCCCATTATGAAGAAGAAGATGTATGGCGAGCTTTGTTTGTTACCATGGATCTATTTCGGTGGTTGGCAATTGAAACGGCAGAAAAACTGGAATATGCGTATCCTGCATATGGCGATGAGCGTGCCACAGAATTAGTACATCACCTATATGCTGAGAAGCCTTGAGCCCTTCTACAAACTGCCGCCCAACACGGCGTTGCACCCGACCGATTCGCGCGCCAGAATCAGCCATACTCGCGCTCGCGGCGGGTGAACGCAACCGTTGGGCGGACTGATGTTGTAAGGAGAATGATGATTCAAAAGAAAGTCATCAACGTGTTGTTTTTCTTGGTCGTATGCATCATTTTCGTTGCTTGCGGGTCATCTGAATCAGATCTCAATGCACAATCTACACAGTTAGCAGCCAACATCTATGCAACAGAAACGGCTCAAGCCCCTGCTTCCACGCCCACGACGACAAGAACACCGAAGCCAACGCCCACGCCATCGACAACACCTTCCCCTACGCCATCACCTACTCCATCAGATGAAAAAGCCCGCCTAGCAATCGCAAACGCTTATTCACTTACAAGGGATCGCCCTCTTCGGGCGAGGTCATTTACCGAATATCGTGATGGTGGGACGGCTACCTGTACGCGAGATATTGACCCCCTGAATAGGCGTTATCATTTGAAATGCGAAACTTATGAAGTTATCGCTATTATTACTGATCAGAAACAGACTATATATCTAAAAACTGCTCAAGGCTGGGAAGGAGTGGAGCGAACTGGGTCAGCATCCTTCCTAGTAGAAGAAACTGATGAATCTATCACCGAAATAGAGGAAGCTCAGATCGTGCGCAATGATGTGCTAGATGGCATATCTGTCATTGTATACCGAGATAGCAAGAGCATCGTTTCAGAAACTGGCAATGCCAAGCGAGAATACAATGCGGATGTAGAATTATGGGCAGGTGATGCCGACGGTTTGATCTATAAGATGATCATTGATGCTGTCTTAGTTTCAGGTGATGGTCAAGGCTATAAAACTACAGTATGGTTTAAATATGATATTCCTATATCCATTTCTCCACCATGAGACTAACCACTTCTCTCGATATGGTGAAGGTCTGCAATCTTAGAACTCGCATACCGTGAGGTGCCGCCGAACACAGCGCGCATCTGACGCTGGGGATTCTGCGGCATTTTCAAGCATTTTTTGGTTGTTGAGCCTGTCGAAACACTGGCTTCGAGTTTTTTGTGTCGAAGCGCCCGCCCCAGCGCCACAGCCCGTAGCGCTGGGGCGCGAAGCGCCAGCCGTTGGGCTGTTCTTGGCACAATTAGCGATTGACTTTAGGCAAATGCGTGGTTATACTGCAAGAAATAGAAAGGTATAACCAATGGCAACTACAATTAAAACTGCTATTTCAATTCAGAAATCTTTGTTTGAACAGGCTGAAAGTCTGGCGCAAGAATTGAATGTATCCCGAAGTCAATTGTTCGGGCTTGCGATTGAAACATTTGTCAAGAATCACCAAAATCAGATATTGTTGCAAGAAATTAATAAGGCATATTCTGATGAGCAAGATACCAGCGACAAAGTTCGTCTCTCCAAAATGCGTAAGCATCATCGAAAAATTGTGAGGGACAAATGGTAATCAATCAAGGTGATATTTACTGGATAGAGTTGGATGAGCCAACAGGTTCAGAGCCAGGTTACAGCCATCCTCATGTTGTAGTTCAAAACAATGTTTTCAATGCCAGCAGAATCAATACCGTGATTGTATGTGCATTAACTTCAAATATAAAACGAGCGGAAGCCCCTGGAAACGTATTACTTGAAAAAGGGGAAGCGAATCTGTCAAAACAAAGTGTGGTTTTAGTTTCTCAAATTTTCACGGTGGACAAATCACAACTCGGAGAATTTATTGGCACATTGCCTGAGCGTCGAGTAAAACAAATTATTGAAGGCATTTACTTGATGACCGAAATTCGCAATCTTGATTGAGAAAATTGAAAATAGCAAAATAACTTGCAAAATGAAAACAGCCCGACAAAGCGTGCAGCGGATTTGAGGGAGTCTGCGCGATTTACAAACATTTTTTGGTTGTTGAGCCTGTCGAAACACTGGCTTCGAGTTTTTCCTGCTCCCAAACAGAATCCACGCCCGCCCACACGCAGCTAACGCAAGCCGATGGGCGCTTCCCGATTAACAAATTCAAACAATAATGGAAACCTTGTATGCAACCTGACAATCTTCTAACCCAAACAATTGATTCGTTGATACAGGAATCCTATCAGCCAACCGAACCTGGCGTTGCAGTAATTGTAGTTAAAGATAGCGAGACTGTTTTCCGTAAAGGTCATGGCATGGCTAATCTTGAACTTGGCGTACCAATTGAGCCTGACATGGTTTTCCGTATTGGCTCGGCTACAAAACAATTCACTGCTGTTGCCATACTCATGTTGGCTGAACAAGGCAAACTATCTCTTGATGACTCGATTTCCAAGTTTCTGCCAGACTACCCTACGCACGACTACCTCATAACTGTAAAACACCTCCTCACGCATACTTCTGGTATTAAGAGTTATACATCTATGCCAGAGTGGATTCCCCTATGGAGAAAAGATTTCACTGTTCAAGAATTGATAGATTTTTTTAAGTACCAGCCTATGGTATCTGCACCTGGAAAGCATTGGGCTTACAACAATTCAGGGTATATCCTCTTGGGAGCCATTATTGAAAAAGTAACTGGACAAACTTATGGGCAGTTTGTCAAGCAAAGCATTTTTGAACCTTTAGAAATGAACCAATCCTATTATGACGACCCTTTACAGGTAATTCCGCGACGTGTTGCGGGATACGATAAGAATCCAAATGGTTTTACTAATGCGGCTTACATAAGCATGACACAACCATACGCGGCAGGTGCGCTGGTATCCACAGCAGATGATTTAGCCTTATGGGATACCGCTTTATACACAGAAAAATTACTTAAACTTGAATCACTAAAACAAGCCCATATTTCACACCATCTTTTAGACGGTTCTCCCACTGCATATGGTTTTGGGTGGATGATTTCAGAGTATACAGGGCATAGTTTTATTGAACACAGTGGTGGAATACATGGTTTCAGGTCTCATACAATGCGATTGCCCAATGACCGAGTTTTTGTGGCTGTTCTTTCTAATAATGGTGGGGTAAGCCCGCAGAAGTTAGCATTCAAAATTGCCACATTGGTTATTGAACAACCATACCAAGAACCAACACTTATAGAACTGCAATCAAATATTTTGGCTCGATATGAAGGAGTTTACGAAACAAATACTTTAAATAAAATATATATCACTCGTGAAGATAATCATTTCTTCTATCAATACGGAAATGGCTTGCATGCAGAAATCGCTCCATTATCACTTAATGAATTCTTTTTCAAGGAAATGTCATTCAATCGCCTCCGTTTTACAAATGACATAAATGAAAATATTATTTCAGTAGAAATTCGCGGGCGCACTGGTATGCACGAAGTAGCCCAAAAATTGATG
>JAUXWL010000224.1 GCA_030680155.1 Anaerolineales bacterium | reverse complement strand
AGGACTTGGTGCGCGGCTGGAAGAGATTGCCCGCGTCTATTCCGCTTATCAGGATTGGCTGCAAAAACAAAACTGGGCGGACAACGAAGGACGCGGCTGGCTGGCGGCGATTGCGCTCGAATCGAAACCTGACCCTTCGACAGGCTCAGGGCGGCGCCTTAGAACGGATACCCGACTGTTAGCCGTCTCTGGCTTTGACGAATTCAACCCCACGCAACGGGCGGTTTTATCCCTGCTGGCGAATTGCGCCAAAGAGACTCTCATCACGCTGACGGGGGATATTCTGAATCCGCAACGCGCCGCGCATCATCGTTTTCACCGCGCACAGCAGGCGATTATCTCCAGCTTGAATATTCAGCCCGAAGCGATGGAATCTTCGTCCATGCTTTCGCCGTCCATTGCGAATGTGGAAGCATCTCTGTTTGATAATGTTATTGCGAGCCGCTCTTTCTCTTTGGCGAAGCAATCTCCAGTTAATCGGGAAAACCCCATTGAGGAGTCTGCTCCACTTAATGGGAGATTGCTTCGTCGGGAGGAGCGCCCTCCTCACAATGACGTGGAATTCATCGAAGCCCAGACCCGCGCTGCCGAAGCCCGCGCCGCATTGCGTTGGGTCAAACAACGTGTCGTGCGTGATGGGATGAAATTATCGGATGTGGCAATTCTCGCGCGTGACCTTGAGCCATATCGTCCATTTCTCGAAGAGACCGCTGTTGAGTTTGGAATTCCTCTGCGCATCGTGGGCGGACAACCGCTGAATGAAAATCCCGCCGTTGCCGCGTTACTGTCACTTCTTTCGTTGCCCGCGCAAGATTGGTCGCGCCGCGCGTTGATTGAGTCGTGGCGCAGTCCGTATTTTGATTTCAGCGGACAGGGAATTGATTCCAACTCTGCGACAACGCTGGATGAGATTTCACGGGTCGGGAAAGTTTCGCAGGGACTCTCTCAATGGCGCGAAGCATTTGAGATGTGGGAGAAGAAAAAAGCGCTGGAGGATGAGGATGGGGAGGCGTTGAACACCCTTCCGCAAGATGAACGCGTCAAAGATAAATTTGAATCCTTCGTGGATTTGCTCACCCCGCCATCTCAGGCTTCGATAAAAGAGTTTGTGATATTCGTCGAAGCGTTGATTGGCAGCGACGCCCTCACCCCCAGCCCCTCTCCCACGGGGAGAGGGGAGAATGGTTTGAATGTCGTTGCTTGCGCCCGCGCAAATCAATCCACGGCGGAGCGCGATGTGTCCGCTTTGCAGGCGTTCAAAGATGTCTTGCGCGGACTGGTTCTGGCGGAATCTGTTTTGGATGGCACAAAAACGCTCAAGCCGCCGTCCTCGGCGGCGGGGACGCCGCAGACAGCAGGATATGCCGATTTCTACAAAGACTTGCGCGGCGCAGTGGACTCTGCGACGTACGCAGTTCCCGCCGAGTCGGGGGCGTTTGTCGCGTCTGTGCTAGATGGACGCGGGTTGTCTTTTGAAGCCGTTGCGCTGATGGGTCTCTCTGAAGGCGAGTTCCCGAAGCAGGAGCGCGAGGATATTTTATTACGCGAGTCTGACCGCGCCGCGTTGCGTCTCGAAACAAAATTACACGGCGACGAAGGGACGTTGTTCTATCAAGCCGTCACACGCGGACGACAGAAACTTTTGCTAACTCGCCCTTACCTGGCGGAGGATGGGCAGGCGTGGGAGGCGTCTCCGTTTTGGGCGGAGGTAAACCGTCTGGTTGGCAACCAGCCTACAGCTAGAATCAGAGGCGATGTTTGGGAGTTGGATTCTACCGAGGCGGCGTCAAAGGTCGAATGGGTCGAATCAGCCCAGGACTTCGACATCCACATCCAAAATGGAATCGAAGTT
Organism: Anaerolineales bacterium; assembly: GCA_030680155.1. Taxonomy (GTDB): domain Bacteria; phylum Chloroflexota; class Anaerolineae; order Anaerolineales; family Villigracilaceae; genus Villigracilis. The sequence goes on along the minus strand of JAUXWL010000224.1, from coordinate 3,540 downwards.
TTGCGGGCAAGGATGAATCCAAAAGCAGAGGGAATCTACGAAGGTGGGTTGTTTGACTTAAGCGAAAGATTCGGCGCATCGCACGGCTGGAGCGCGAGCCGACTCGAAAGTTATGGGACTTGCCCGTTTGAGTTTTTTGTCGCGTATGGCTTGGAACTGGAACCGCGCATGGAAGCGGAGGAGGGCTTCGATGTGCGGATGCTCGGCTCGATGTTGCACAAGATTTTGGAAGAGGTGTACAGCGGCGTTGAGTTGACAACGGCGGCTGGGAAAGTTTTTGCGAGCGCGCCCGTCGAGTACGGCTTCCGCCCGACGGCATTGTGGACTCAGCAACAAGCCGAGTTATTGCGTGTGCTGGAAAAGACGATTGAGGAACTGGGCAAAGTTTCGCAGGGCTTCACGCCGCACACGATGGAGGCGCGTTTTGGGATGGGGGAGCCGTCGCTGGTGTTGAAGACTTCGGCAGGCGATGTGCGCCTGCACGGTTACATTGACCGACTCGACTCCGCGCCCGATGGGTCGCTGCGTGTGATTGATTACAAAGCGGGGAGCGCGGCAATCTCGGCGAACCATTTGAAAGAGGGGCGCAGGTTGCAGTTGCCGATTTATGCGATGGCGGCGCGTGACGCGTTGGGCTTGGGCGAAATCTCTGGCGGATTTTACTGGCACATCCAAAAAGCGGAAGCAAGCAGTTTGAAACTTGAAAAATTTGAAGGCGGCGTGGAAGCGGCGTTTGCCATTGCGATGGCGCACATCGGCAGGCATGTGACAGGAATCCGCGCGGGACATTTCGAGCCCAAAGCGCCTGATGATGGTTGTCCGAGTTATTGTCCTGCGGTTAATTTTTGTTGGAGATTCAAGAGAGGATTTTGATTATGGCATACACTTTGTTTCAAGAATTATTTCCCGAAACGATGTTGACTGAAACGCGCACCGTCACAGTTCCCGCGGGCAATTCCTTATTGCCCGCCGACGAGTATGGCTTGCTGGAGGCATATTGTGACGAAGAAGATTGTGATTGCCGACGGGTATTTTTCAACGTTATTTCCAGAAGGCGAAATGATCTTGTTGCAGTGGTGGCTTATGGTTGGGAAAGCGAGGCATTCTACAGGAAATGGTATGGCGAACCAGATAACGAAATTGAACGCCTCGCAATACAGGAAATGCGAGGGCTTGTTCTCAATGACGCCAGTCCGCAATCCGAGTTGGCGCCCGCCATTCTTAAACTGGTTGCCCATCTGTTGACAGACCCCGCGTACGAAGCCCGAATCAAGCGTCATTATCAAATATTCAAGGAAAAAGTCGACCCGAAACATTTTCGTAAATCAAGCGTAACAAAGCGCGCCGACATTACAAAACCAAAATCCAAAAAACGAAAACGCAACTGATCACTGATAACTGATCACTGTTCACTGATAACTCAATGACCTTACTCTCTCAATTCAAATTCAAAGGCAATCAGGAAAAAGCCGTCACTGATTCGGCATCTGCCATCGCGGTCACGGCTGGCGCGGGTTCGGGAAAAACTCTCTCGCTGGTGGGACGTTATTTGCATTTGCTCGAACAGGGCTATCCCATCCGCTCCATCCTTGCCATCACCTTCACTGAAAAAGCCGCGCGTGAAATGCGCTCAAGAATTCGCAACGCGCTTTCCCCTCACCCTAACCCTCTACCCTTACGGGCACACGTCCCAAAGGGAGAGGGGACAGACTCCCCTCCCCCCGCGGGGGAGGGGCTGGGGGTGAGGGAAATTGACTCTGCAAGAATCGGAACCATCCACTCTCTCTGCGCCGAAATCCTGCGTTCCCACCCCGCCGAGGCAGGACTCGACCCTCAGTTTGAAGTCCTCGAAGAGGGATTGTCCTCCGCGTTGCAAGCCGAGTCAATAGAATCCGCGCTCGCATGGGCTGCGACAGACGAACAATCCGTTGCGCTATTTGGCATCTTCAAGGAAAATGAACTGCGGCAAATTCTCAATGCGTTGATGAGCCGCAGATTGGATGTTGACTCCCTTCTCCCCTCGGGAGAAGGGCTGGGGATGAGGGCGAAATCTGAGTCCGCTTCAGCGGACTTCCATGTACTGAGGCAGGACTTTAGCCCGCCGAATTCCCGCGCGGCAAAACTCACCGAACAATTCTCCAATTCTCTTTCATCACATCTTGCGACCCATCTCGACTCTCAAGCATGGATTGATGGTCTTTCCATTCTCAACCGACATCAATCCTCCTTTCCCGAAGACAAACTCGAACTCGCACGCCAATCCGTTCTCGCGCACTGGACTGAGATTCAGCAAGCCCGCGCCACAGCACAATGGGACGTGGTTCTCGCCTCCCTCGCCGCTCTCCGCAAAGCCATCTCTACGCAGGGACAAAAAGCCAACTGGAACGACATCGACGCGCAGCGTGTCCGCGAGTCTATGCGGCAACTCAAAGACATCTATGAAGAGCATCTCAAATTCCTCGCCGAAAAATCCCGCTTCGCGTTGGACGAACAACTTGCCGCACATCTTCCCGCCGTCCATCGCCTGCTTGACCAAACCCTGCTCGAATATCAACGCCTCAAAGAAAACCGCCTCGACTTCGACGACCTCGAAGGACTCACCGCCCAACTGCTGACCGCGCATCCCGAAGTCCGTGAACAAATTCAATCCGAACTCCGCGCCGTTCTCGTGGATGAATTTCAAGACACCAACGACCGCCAACGCCAAATCGTTTACGCGCTAACGGGATTTTTCCCTCACCCCAGCGCTCTACCCTTACGGGCACACGTCCCGAAGGGAGAGGGAGCAGACTCCCTTCTCCCCTTGGGAGAAGGGCTGGGGATGAGGGCGGGCGCTGATCTCTTCATCGTGGGCGACTCGAAGCAATCAATTTATCGTTTCCGCTCCGCCGATGTGACCGTCTTCCGTCAGGTTCAAGCCGACATCCGCGACTCAGGCGGCGAACTGATTGACCTCGACCTGACCTTCCGCGCCCACAAACCCCTGCTCGAACAACTCAACTCTCTGCTCGCGCCCATCCTCGGTGAGACTGACGACCCCGCGCGTCCTTACGCCGTTCCCTTCGCGCCATTGAAAGCCTATCGCCAAAAACCCGAACGCGAAAACATCCAGCCGCCATTCATCGAATTTCATCTTGGCATGGGAGAAAACGCCGACGAAGGACGCGCCGCATCCGCGCAAGCGCTTGCTCAACGTCTGCGCGAACTGCATCAAACCGAGGGTTTTGCCTGGGGCGACATGGCTTTGCTCTTCCGCTCCTCCACCGCCTACGACGTTTACGAAAACGCGCTCGAAGCGGCGGACATTCCCTTTGTCACCGTCGCAGGACGCGGCTTCTACGACCGCCCCGAAATCCGCGACCTGCTCAACATCCTCGCCGCCATTGCCGACCCCACAGATGACCTCGCCCTCGTCGGCGCCCTCCGCTCCCCCGCCTTCGCGATTCCCGACGCCGAAATCTACAAACTGCGTTACCCCAACGGCGCAACCGTGCCTGTTAAAATTTTCGAGTCATTAAGTACACAAGTAGACACGTACAC
>JAUXWL010000507.1 GCA_030680155.1 Anaerolineales bacterium | reverse complement strand
CCTGCTTCAACCGATCATTCTGCGGGGTGGGCGGAATGGTCATGAAATAGGAGACATGGTTCCCTTGTGGTGAATTCTTTTATTGTGCTATCATGTCAAAAGTGATTCAGAGAAGCGCACATTCCTGGCAGCAGGCAGCGCGTAAATTTTATGGAGGCTGTAATGAGTAATTCCAAGATTGGAATTCCAGTAATTGTCGCGATTGTTGTCCTTTGTTTGGCGTGTGTGTGCTGTGTCGTAGTTGGGCTTTATTTTTATGGTGATGCGCTCATTAGCGGAATTTCCTCGCCATCCCAACCCGAGCAACCCCTTGCCCCTGTGGATACGTCCAACCTGCCCGAGTGGACCATCATCGTCTATGCCGATGCGGATGATGATATTCTGGAGGGCGACCTGTGGTTCGATGTGAACGAGATGGAACTGGTTGGTTCCACTTCACAGGTGAACATCGTCGTGCAACTGGACCGCGCCGTGGGTGGCTTCAGTGGTGACGGCGACTGGACCGATACGCGCCGCTATCTGGTGACGCAGGATAACGACCTCAATGCGATCAACTCTCCCGTCGTGGAATATATCGGCGAAGCGGATATGGGTGACCCACGCACACTGGTGGACTTTATCAGTTGGTCTGTCCAGAATTACCCTGCCAGGAAATACGCAGTCATCATGTCCGATCACGGCAGCGGTTGGGCGGAGGGATTCTCCGACCTCGAATCTGGGAATCGCTTGTCCCTGCCGGAAATCACCAATGCCATTGCCCAGGTGCAGTCACAGATGGGCGGGCAGAAATTCGAGATCATCGGTTTCGATGCCTGTCTGATGGGCATGGTGGAAGTCTTTGGGTCGTTGTATCCCTACTCCAATTACATGATCGCCTCGGAGGAAGTGGAACCTGCCACGGGCTGGGCATACGCCGCCTGGCTTGAAGAACTTGTTCAAAATCCCACCGCCAGCGGACGTGAACTATCGCAATATATCGTTTCCACCTACATCGTTGAAGACGTTATTCTAACTTTGAGCCGCTCTTCCAACGAGATCGCGGAAATCGAAGCCGACACCACATTGAGCGCCATTGAAAGTGCGCGCATGCCTGAAGTTATCAGCGCCATGAATCAGTTTGTCACCACGCTCACCAACGTGGACCAGCAATGGGTGGCGGCGGGGCGCGGATACACCCGTAGTTATTACTCAGTCTTCAGCGAGGAACTTCCATCCCCCTACATTGACCTAAGTCATTTCGCTGAAGTAATGGCCACCACCAACGACCCTGCCATTGTTCAATCTTCACAGCAACTCCGCACAGCGATCGAAGCGGCAGTCGTGGCGGAAAAATACGGCTCACGCATGAGCGGATCATAC
>JAUXWL010000498.1 GCA_030680155.1 Anaerolineales bacterium | reverse complement strand
TGCGATCCCGTGTGCAAGCACAGATTGTCAGGGGAGGTAGATGGTTCGCTGCGCTGTCACAAACCCTCACCCTGCCCTCTCCCCTAACGGGGCACACATCCCTCAGGGAGCGTTTCTTAAGTCAGACCCTAAAGGTTTTCGCCGCAAAACAGAACCATAATTTGCAACGCTCATAAGTCATTTCAAGGAGCTGAGCCATTTCCGTTCGGTTTCGCCTCGAAAATACGGCTCTTTCTGGACAGCAATTCCAAATCTAAAATTGTGTAGAAGGCAAAGATGCCAAACCTTAACGCAAAGACGCAAAGACGCAAGGCTTTTTTAGGATTGCCCCTGCGCCAGATGGGTACTCTTGCCGATTCCGTCGGGGAAAGGTCAAAATCTTAGCGTCTTGGCGGCTTTGCGTTGAGATTGTTAGATTCAGATTTGGAATTGCTGCTTTCTGGACGAGCTCCTTGAAACTACGTAAGAGCCATTTGCAAAAAAAGCGCCCACAAAACGGCGTTTTCGTAACCGTGGGAAACCTTTAGGGTCTTTGCCTACGAGTTAAGAAACTGTCTCTCAGGGAGAGGGGCAAGCCGACACGGCGAAACGTCTTCATCATTGGGCTGAGGGAAAAGGGTAATGCTGACAACCATTGCGTGCGTATTGCGCTTCCTCCCCTGCTGAAAAAGTGTAATGTGCGGCCGCGCTGGGTATATTTTACCGATCAGGTTTGATCGTCAGCTTGCCAGTCTGGCGCTTGAGCTGCCCCGTGGCTTTTTTCTTCGCCACCGGCAGGGTCAGACAGAAAGCCGTCCCGTTACCCGTATCGCTTTCCACCCAAATATCCCCCCCATGCCCAAGTACGGCGAGTCGGCAGAACGCCAGCCCCAGTCCCAACCCAGCCGTCCGTCTTTTGTCGCGTACCCGGGTAAACTTCTCGAAAATGCGCCCCTGGTCGCTGGCAGGAATGCCGGGACCCGTATCGCGCACCCAGAATTTCACGAATAAACCGTCCATCACCTGTGCGCCGATCTCGATGCGTCCGCCCGCCGGCGTGAACTTGATGGAATTCTCCAATAGATTGATCAGCACACGGTGGATCATGTCCACATCCACCAAAATGTAGGGCATCACACCCATGGTCGTGTTGACCAGGATCTGCTGGCGTCCATTGGCGGAGGGTTCCACATCCCGCAGTGATTCGCGCATCAGTTCGAGCGGGTCCACTGCATCCAGCTCAAGTATCTGCTGTCCCGCTTCGAGGCGGTTGATATCCAGCAGGGAATTGACCAGCCGCCGGATGCGCGCCGTCGAATTCCGCGCAATATTCAGCATGGCAACCAGCGTTTCATCATTGGGCATCAAATCGCTCATCATTTCGAGGCTGGAGACGATGTTCCCCAGCGGCGAGCGGATGTCATGGAAGATCATCGAGGTCATGTCATCGCGCAGTTCATCCAGTTCCTTGCGCGCGGTATTATCCCGCAGAATCCATTGGATGGAGTCGGTATCATCGAATTCGGCCCGGCGCGCATACACCTCAATGGGTGTCGTGCCGCCATCCATGCGGCGCAGCAGAGCTTCGTAGCTGCAACCATCACTGTGTTTCAACAGGTCGAAATTCAAACCGGTCTTTGACCAATTTATTTCATGCAGTTCGCCAATTTTCATGGAATGAAGCCGGCCCACCGTGTAGCCGCTCAAGGAAGCCGCCTGGCGGTTTGCTTCGATCACCCTGCCATCCCAATCTGTGATGACAATCGTATCGATACTATCTTCGAACAATTCACGGTAGTGCTGGTGCGCCCGCTGTAATTGTTCAAAGAGCACCGCATTCTGGATGGTGGTGCCAGCCAGGCTTCCCAACCCGGTCATCACCACCAGCGCATCAGGGTCAAACGTACCCGAAATGGGATTGACCGCCTCCAATACCCCGATGACCTTTCCCTGTGACTGGATCGGTGCAATCGCAAGCGCACGCATCTCGATTCCGCCGAGCTTGTCCACTTCGTCATAGGCAGTTACCCGCCCGACAGATGGTTCCACCACCCCCTGCCCCTCGCGGACAACCTTCCCCGCCAGCCCCACCCCTTTCGGGACTCGCGTGCCCGTGATGATCTCCGAATTGCGTCCTGCCGCCGCACGGTAGACAATGTCGTCCGTATGGTCATCGAGCAGCGCCAATGCAACGGTTTCCACTTGCAACGCCTGCATGGTCTGGTTCAGGATGCGCCGCCACACATCAGACATCTCCAACGACGAATTGATCGCCGCCGCGCCTTCCGCGAGCGCCGTCATCACGCGCGCCGTCCGCTGACTCTCGGTGTACAGGCGCGCATTCAATACCGCCACACTTGCCTGATCGGCAATGGCTTGCATCAATTCCAAATGTTCTTCTGTGAATGTGTTGGGGACGGGATGCACCAGTGTCAGCACGCCGACCAGCCGTTCGCGCGCCAGAAGCGGCACACAGATCGCAGACTTGGCGCCGCTCTTCTCCGCCGAATCATCGGCGCGCCGCAGCCAGCGTTCATCCTTGCTGGTATCAGGAATGACTACGGGCTTGCGGTTCTGCACCACCCAGCCTGCCAGGCCGCGCTCCACTGTATCCCGCAATTGCTGGGTGGTATGCTCATGGAACTGCCTCCCATACACGATGGTTGCATCCACCGGCTTGCCGAGATCGTCCATCACCACAATACTGCCGCGCTCTCCACCTACATACTGCAAGGCGGCGTACAACAGCCGTTGTAGGACAGTCCGCAAATCCAGCACCGTGGCTACATCACGGCTGACCTTCACCAGTAGTTCAAGCAGGGATCGATTATGGTCTTCAAGCATTTTTAAACCCAGTTCTTATATTTATCTAAAGTATAGTCCTTTTGGTACAATTAATCCATGCCTTTGAATAGTAGCAGTATAAAAGCCTTATGTTTCGATGTGGATGGGACTCTCAGCGACACCGATGACCTATACGCCAAAAAAGTATCGAAGTTCATCCCACGTTTTCTCTTTAAGGATACCGACCACGCCGCCCGCCGCTTTGTGATGTGGGTCGAAGCCCCGGGCAATGCGTTGCTTGGGTTGGCCGACACGCTTCACCTTGACGATGAGATGGTCGCTGTGATCAACTGGCTGAGTCGTCACCGACGCCACTCCTCGAAGGAATTCCTGCTGATCCCCGGCGTGGACGAGATGCTCAAACAGTTGCATGGACGCTATCCCATGTCGGTGGTCACCGCGCGTGATGAAAAAGGGACGATGGCATTCCTCGAACGTTTTGATCTGGTGAAGTATTTCGATGTGATAGTCACAGGCTTATCTGCCAAACACACCAAGCCATATCCCGACCCCGTGTTGCTCGCCGCCGAAAAGATGAACGTGCCGCCTGAAAACTGCCTGATGATCGGCGATACTACCGTGGACATCCGTGCGGGGAAGTCCGCTGGGGCGCAGACGGTGGGCGTTTTATGCGGCTTCGGCGAGGAGCCTGAATTAAGAAAAATGGGGGCGGATTTAATTCTGGAAGATACGACAAAGTTGCTGGAAATTTTGTAGGGACACAGCGGCGCCGTGTCCCTACAAAATTGTGCTACGTTTCACCGAGTTTTCAATTTTTTTCTTACAAATGTTCGAATGTGGCTGGCAGTCTGAAATGCCTCTTCCGCAAATTCCAAGGGAACCGTCAAGCCCGGGTAACGGATCGTAACCGCATAGTGTTCAAGGCTTTGCAGATGCATCCGAATGGACAGAAAATCTTCGTCCGCCTGCAGGCATAATTCGAGCAATTGCATCAGGTTGTGATTTCTGGGGAAATCAATATCGTGTTCAACCAAAAACGCCTTGACATATTTTTCCGCGGACTGCTGGCAGTGAAAACATGCCGTATCCACTACAGGCACTTCTATCTCATACAACAGGGCTTCTGCAGATCGGTAATCATCCTCGGCTTTTACAACCCACTCCTCAGAGATCGCGCGCATACAGTTCTTTTCCTTTTTGGAGGATCTCCTGCATGAAGCGATCCCCCATTTTGATGCGTTTCCTGAGCGCGGAGCGGGAACGCGCAATAATATCCACACGGAAGAGGATCGGCGGCAGCGATTTGACGATTGCATGCGACGCCACAAATTCCCCATCGGGAGTATCCATGATCACCAACAGGTCCACATCGCTCCCGTTGCTGGGTTTCCCGTAGGCGTGGGAACCGAACAGAATGATTGATTCAGGATTGAACTCCTTCGCGATATGCCTTGCAATAGCGCGAATCGTCCGCATGGGGATGCGGGTTCGTTGATGCAAGGGAGGAATCGCAAAAGCGGAGGTCGTTTCCATGGCTCAATTATACGTGAAATCAAGCCCCCCTACGGTTTCATGCGGGAATTGCTTCCATTTCCTCCTGCTTTTTGAATTGACTCATATACAGGTCGTAATAAAAACCTTTCTTCGCAAGCAGTTCATCATGCTTGCCGCGTTCGATGATTTGACCTGCCTGCAAGACCAGAATCTGATCTGCATTTCGAATCGTCGAGAGGCGGTGCGCGATGACAAAGGAGGTGCGTCCTTTGAGCAGTTGATCGAAGGCTTTTTGGATAAGGCGTTCGGTGCGGGTATCGACCGAAGAAGTGGCTTCGTCCAGAATGAGAATGCGCGGATTTGCCAGCGCAGCACGAGCAATGGAGAGCAGTTGCCGCTGTCCCTGAGAGAGACCCGAGCCGCGTTCACCCAAAACAGTCTCGTATTTTTCGGGCAGGCGTTCGATGAACGAATCTGCGTTGGCGAGCTTGATGGCGGCCAGCACTTCTTCATCGGTGGCGTCAGGTCTGCCGAAGCGGATATTGTCCATGACGGAGGCGGAGAAGAGGAAAGTGTCTTGCAGCACGATGCCTATCTGCCTGCGGAGCGACTCGACGGTGACGTCACGCACATCCACGCCGTCAATTTTGACCGATCCTTTCGTCACATCGTAGAAGCGGGGCAGTAAATTGATGATGGTGGTTTTGCCCGCGCCTGTCGGACCAACAATCGCAAATGTTTCGCCAGGCTGGGCGGTGAAGGAAACGCCGCTCAACACAGGCACGCCGTCTTCATATTCATGCGCGACGTTATCGAACTCCACCAGACCTTTGATTTCGGTCATGGGCTTGGCATCCGCTTTGTCGGTAACGGCGGGCTTTTCGTCCATGATGTTGAAGATGCGCTCGCCGCCTGCAATCGCGTTTTGGATGTTCGTCCACAAGACGGCGATCTGCTGGATGGGTTGGTTGAAGCGTTGCACATAGGCGAGGAAGGTAATGACCAGACCCAGCGTGACCGTCGTGCCCATGAACGTGCCGCCTTTGAGCAAACCCCAGCCGCCGACGCCGACGACAATGCCGAGTGCGATATACGATAAGGCTTCGAGTGCAGGCGCAAGCGCGGACGTGAAGGATACAGCGCGGACGTTCGC
>JAUXWL010000494.1 GCA_030680155.1 Anaerolineales bacterium | reverse complement strand
CGGTCACGGACAGGTGGAAGGTTTCTCCGAAAAATACGGGATGGAATTCCGCCGCCCGAAATGGGAAGAGACTCCTGATGACGGCTTGATTCAAGCCCATGACTGGCGCATCTTCCCGCTTCTTCACCGCCGCTCCCTGTTTGCCGACGTGGAGAATTTCCTGCTCTTCGACCTTTTCCAGTCCAACGGCTCCGTGGATGAAAATGTCTTCGCCTACTCCAACCGCCTCGGCGAGGAGCGGGGCTTGGTCATCTATCACAACGTTTTCGCCGACACCAAAGGCTGGATTCAAACCTCCGCCGCTACATTGGACAAAGGCTCTGGAAAACTCAAACAGTGCAATCTGGCTGAAGGTATTGGTCTGCCAAAGGTCGGCTATGCCATCTTCAAGGATTATTCCTCACAATTGGAATATATCCGCTCGTGCGCAGAAATCTGGGACAAAGGCATGTATGTCGAACTTGGCGCGTACCAGTGCCACGCCTTCATGGACTTTCGCTTTGTGTATGACAAAGAATGGGAAACCATCCACGACCAGTTGAATGGCGCAGGTGTACCGTCCATGCAGGATGAGTGGAAGAAGATGTTTGCAGTGGAAGTACCAGTGCTGGAAGAAAAACCCGCCAAAAAGAAGCGCGCCGTCCGCAAGGCTGTGGTGAAGACTACAGCCAAAGCCAAGTCAGTGAAGAAGGTTGCGGCGAAATCCACTGCCAAGACCAAGGCAGTGAAGAAGGCCGCCACACCCAGGAAGACGGAAACAAAACCCGCAAGGAAAACCTCCAGCGCCAGGGCGAAACCCGCTGTAACAACGTCACTGAAGAAGAAAATCAGCAAACCGAAAACAACAGAAAAGACAAAGTCCACTTCAACTGCAAAGGCGCAGACGAAGAAACCGGTAGCGAAGGTGAAGGTGAGTAAGACGAAAAGCAAGTAATTTATACCCAGCGCGGTCACAAATTGCGCTCTTTCAGAAGGGGATAAGCGCAATTTGCGACCGTGGGTATTATATAGCGCTCAAAAGGCGATCTGTCACCACAGGGACACGGAACCTGTGGCAGCAGGCATCGGCTGGGCGTGATGCGCGTAGTCAGTTTATGAAAACTGGATGATGTCACCCCTACAAGTGCCATACGATTTCATAATAATCTGACATTTGTCATTGACTTGCACTTTGAACGATACTATACTCATTGCATACGAGGTGACGCCGTTATGAGCATCTTTTATGGAGATACCAAGGTTAGTTGAACCAGACACGCGGAATATAACCGCGTGTCTTTTTTTGTATTCCCACCCAAAAAAAGGAGACTTATGCCATGGACTACGGACTGATCGGCAAGCTCGAAAAAGCAAAACGCTATGCAGAGGATCGCAAACGTTTTCGCTTCAATAAATTCGACCTGACTTTTCATGGTGATAATAATGATCACCATGTCACCTACGATAATGGCGTATTTAACTGTGACTGTGAATTTTTCCTGACCCATAGCCGTTGCGGCCACTCGATGGCGCTCGAGATCCTGCTCAAGGATATGATCGTCGAAACAGTGGAAGCGCCGCAATAACAATTGAATATCGCGAACCGCCCTTCGTTCTGTGGAGGGCGGTTTTGTTTAATAAGCCCCCTTTGACGATATTCTCATTAAATCCTAAAGAATGTAGTGTAAAATTTTGTTCATGAAACCAAAATTTTCAAGAAGAGATTTTTTGAAATTAAGCGGACTCACCCTCGGCGGATTGGCGTTCTCGCCTTTTTTGCCCGGGTTGACCGATTTTGACGATAGTTTTGTAGTGCGCATCGCCACTACAGAAATGCCCGTCCGCAAGGAAGCCACCGACGACAGCCGCATCGAACTGACCTGGTATCGCGATGAACTGGTACACGTCTACGAAGAAGTGACGGCAAAAGAACCGCTGCACAACCCCGTCTGGTATCGGGTATGGGGCGGCTATCTCCATCGCGGACGCCTGCATCGCGTGAAAACCACCTATCAGACCCCGCCCAGCACTCTGCCCGAAGGCAAACGGATACTCACCGATGTATCCGTCCCGTTTACCACGCCGTACCGTTTTTCCAGAAGTTTTGGCTGGCAGCCGATGTCACCGCCGCTTTACTATGGCTCGGTTCACTGGATCGAAGCCATTGAAGAAGGCCCAGAGTTGGCAGATTACAAGGGTCCCTGGTATCGCATTTTCGATGAGCTGGATTCAAACGTCGCTTATTTTGTACCGGCCATTCACATGCGCATCCTCCCGCCCGAATACACAGAACCGATCTCGCCGGATGTTCCCTACGAACAAAAAATGGTCGAAGTCAAT
>JAUXWL010000489.1 GCA_030680155.1 Anaerolineales bacterium | reverse complement strand
GTAGATACCGTCTTGATTCAAATTATGCAAGTGAATAATTTGGATCAAATAGCTCGCCAGATTTTAAAATAGCAAAAGCGAGATGGATTAGCTTGCGCATGGCAGCACATGCAATAGCTTTACCATTTTTGCCGTTGCCTTTAAGGCGTTCACAGAAGGCACGGATAACAGGGTTATGCTGCCAGGCTACCAATGCTGGCATGTATAACGCTTTACGCAATGCGGCATCACCATTTTTGGCGATACGGGTTTTACCTGTCCATTGCCCTGACTCGCGGATTGCAGGGGCAAGACCGGCGTGAGCTACTGCTTGTTTGGCGCTGGTGTAACCATGATGCGGACTCAGTGCAACCAGTAAATGGGCGATGGTTGCAGAACCTATTCCTGGAATGGAATCGAGCAAGCCACTGCGTCTTTTAAGGTCTGGATCGTTGTCTATATGATCATGGATGGCTTTACGAGTGGCTTTTAGTTCGGCTTCTAAGGTGTTTAAAACCGTGTTGATGGAGTCAATGATAGTCGTATCAGCGGTGTCGAGGCGATTACTCTCCATCTGTTGCATTTCCAGCAAATGCTCAATACGGCGCGTCATGGCTTGCAGCTCACGAATATTGGCCGGCAAGGGAATCCAAGCGTCCAGCTTAGCTTGCATTCCGTAACGGGCGATGAGTTTGGCATCGGCTTTGTCAGTTTTTGCGCGGCTTAACTCGCTCTTCCCGAAGGCGTGAATTTGGGCGGGATTAATGACACTGACAAAATAGCCTTTGTCGGTCATAAATTCGGCAAGGGGTAGGCTGTATGCCCCCGTGGCTTCCATGCAAATGCGGACGTTTTCATCGCCAAAACGGGTGAGCCAAATAACGAAATCGGCATAACCTTGGGCATCGTTAGTGAATTTTGCATGTTTGTATTTGCCATCGCACAGACGCGCGACATCGAACTTCAATTTAGCAATATCGACACCAATAATAACGTTTGACATGATTTTAAATTTTAATAAGTAGTTGAATAATAATAATTTGATCACGAAATGCGCTCGCTGTATTCAGCCTTATAAATACAGGATCATCCAGCGAATGGAGTCCTAAGTATACCGTTCGAACTATAATAGCGAGTGCGGATAGCGGGGAGCTCAATCTACAAAACAGGCTTTAAGCCTCAGGGCGTGCACGACTTCCTCCGCTATCCTCCCGATGATCAGTCGGGGATTCTGCCCCCAAAAGAGGGTCGAATCAAGATATAAGGGCGTGCTGCGCGCGCCTTCCCCGGCGCGTGGATAACGTGCCAGTTCGT
>JAUXWL010000219.1 GCA_030680155.1 Anaerolineales bacterium | reverse complement strand
CGAAGCGACGAGCTGGGCGATGGTGTCCACGACAAAGGATGCTTCGCCGTAGTCGTCACGCGCTTCGTAGTAGAAAATTTTCTCACCCGCGCCGCGGTCACTGAACAGGCGTTTCTTGCGGCGGTTGCTGGCGCGGTCGATCACGCCCATTGCCACGTCGAGGATGTTTTGATGCGAGCGGTAATTTTGTTCGAGCAGAATGGTTTGCGCGTCAGGGAAGTCCTGCTCGAAGCGGCGGATGTTGCGATAGTCCGCGCCGCGCCAGGCGTAGATGGAATTATGCACAACCACGCCATTTGCAATGTAGTTGTGCAGGTTCTCTACTTCAAAATCGTAGACAATCCCGTTGTATGGCTCGTGGGTCACTTCCACGATTTCATCTTCGATAATCTGCCCACTCTTTTCGATGGCAACGATCATGGATGGATGCAAATGGCTGGCAGGCATGAGGCTGAACTTGCTGGCAAGCGGGGAGTCGCCTTTGTCTACAAGGAATGCGCCAGTAATGATTTCAGCGTCGTTGGCGGCTTCGCTTAGTTTTTGCGCCATGTCTTGAATATCGTCATACTGCAATCGGTTAATTCCCACACGCCAATTATTTCTTCTCTTTAGTCGTGGGTTATAGCCAAGCGCCTTTAGTTGTTTTTTAAGTTTTCCGTCACTGCTCCACAAATCTACCCGATGGGCATGCCAGGGAGATTCTTCTGTGATGCGCCCATCGCCAAAATAACGCAGGTTGACGATATTCCTATACGTTCCTTGCGGAATGTAATGCGGGTATTTAAAATCCATGCCGAGGTCGGTTAGCAATTGGTTGGCGTTTTCATCGGTATTGATTTCTGTGAACAGGCGGTCAATGTACTCCTGCGACATTCGCATTCTGCGTCCGCGTACATGGAATACGGATGTGGGAATACCATACTTTGTTGAATAGTAGGCTTCCCAATAATGGGCTTCATTACGGTCTGAGCAGACTTTCAGAATCCACATCTTATGGGCATTTTCCTGATTGCTGCGGACTTGCAATCCAATCTTCAATGAAGAACCATCGCTGCGGGCATGGGAAGCAATGCCAATTCGATAGCCTTTATCTTTTCGATACATCAGGTAGACATAGTGCATACCAGGCTTCATGCCAAGTCTGGCAAACACGATATGGTTGGGTGTCGCGCGGATGATTTGTCCGCTTTTCGTTTTTGCGTGGACAAGGTTTCCTTTGAATGCGCGTTTACCCGCATGGGCAATTTTGGATGTCATTACAGAACCACGTCCGCTGGCAGCGACGACTTCATCGCCACGTTTGATATCTTCGATTTTCTTTTGCCCGTTGGGGGTTTGAATTTTTACATCAGCAGGAAAGCATTGATCGGGATCGCCCACGCAGAAAATATTTTTATGATGCGACGCAAGATGTTTCACCAGCGCGTACTGCGCGAGGTTAGTGTCTTGAAATTCATCCACGAGTACATGGCGAAAACGCTGGGCGTATTTATCGCGCACGGTCGGGTTGTTCTCCATCAACTGCGCGGTGTACACGAGGATGTCGTCAAAATCCACGGCGTTGCTGGCGATCAGTCGCTTTTGATATTCGGTGTACACGCGCTTTACGACTTCATCACGGTAGGTATTGATGGGGAAATCATCGGGCAGGATCAATTCATTTTTGGCGCGTGAGATCGAAGCATGTACGCTTTGAGCGCGATATAACTTGTCATTCAAATTCATCTCGCGGATGATGGCTTTGGTCAGGCTTTGTTGGTCGTCCGAATCGAAGATGACGAAGTTCGACTCAAGGGGCAGGTGCTCGGCTTCGCGGCGCATAATCCGCGCGCAGATGGAGTGGAACGTTCCAAGCATGATTCCGTCTGTCGCCTGCTCATTCAGCATGGACTTGACGCGCTCGTCCATTTCCTTGGCGGCTTTGTTGGTGAAGGTGACGGCGAGGATCTGCCATGGGCGGACGCCTTCATTGGCGATGAGATAGGCGATACGTTGAGTCAGTACCCGCGTCTTACCGGACCCGGGACCTGCCACGACCAAAACGGGCCCGTCCGTCGCTGTGACCGCGCTGCGCTGTTGAGGGTTGAGTTTGTTGATGAAGTCTAAATTCATGATGGGAACATTATACCCAGCGCGGTCACAAATTGAGCTTTTTCAGAAGGGGATAAGCGCAATTTGCACCCTACGGGCATGATACCCTACGGACATGATATGACCGTGGGCATTATATAAAAGGCTAAGGCGAAGGACAAGCCCTCGCCTTGGAAATTTTGCAGCGCAAGATTTATCCTGCGAACGGTTGGTTTGTAAAATTCGCAACATGAATGTTGCGGTACACGCTACGCCTTTAATTCAGAGGTGCAATTTGAACAGCGCGTGGCTTTAATGGAAATTACACTGAAACAATACGGGCATTCCTTGGTGGTGGGATCTGCGGGCGCAGGGGCTTTCTTCATACTGTTGGCGACCTTGACGATGATGAAGATAACGAAGGCGATGATGAGGAAGTCAATCACCGATTGTACGAACAATCCCCACATAATTTCCGCTTCGCCGACTATGGATTTTAGTCCGCTGAAATCCACGCCGCCCATGAGCAGCCCGATCAATGGGGTGAAGATATGCTCCACCAGTGAGGCAATGATTTTCCCGAACGCGCCGCCGATGATGACTGCGATGGCAAGGTCGAGCACGTTGCCACGCATGACGAATTCCCTGAATTCCTTGAGCATGGATTTTCTCCTGGGGGGTTGTGATGTTGTGTTTGGATTCTATGGCAGGAGGAAAGGCTTGTCAACAACGGTGGCGGGAGGAAAATGTTCGAGTGTGAATTATGCTGTAGGGGAGGATCAACTGTCAGCGGGGAGGGAGGCGCATTTTCTGTCCGCTTGTATGAAGCGCCACCTGGGCCTTAAGTCAATCCGTTAAAACAGTTCTCCAGTAGGGTGTTTTACGGTTTTTCAGCATTGTTTTCCCCCAAAAGGTGACTATACATCTCATATACCACAGTAGCAGTGTTGACGTACCTAGGGAATTAGGTATAATTCGCTTTGCTTATTTTTCGTTGAGTAAGTACCTGTTATATTTTATAAAGGAGGTGATGTAACAGGAAAAAATATAAATGACCCGTACGTTTATGTTGTGTTCGTAAATCAACCCCCTTAATTTTCTTCTTGGAGGAGAAAAACATGTTACGAAACCGTTTGTTTGTTTTGTTCGGCTTGCTGGTGATCGCCAGCATGGTACTTGCCGCCTGCGGTGGCGCT
>JAUXWL010000462.1 GCA_030680155.1 Anaerolineales bacterium | reverse complement strand
ATTGGGGAAATGCGCACGGATGGTGTGCCCGATGACAGCGTTCATCGTGTCTGAATTGGTGACAACGGCAATGCCATCGGCTTTGTCGGCGCCGGCGCGGGTTAATGTGTCGGCGGAGAGAGAGTCTCCTTCCACGGTGCGCCCTCGAAAGTCCGGGTGGAGGCGATTAAATGCTTCTGCGATGCTATCCACAACCACGACCTGATATCCGTTTTGGAAAAGGCGGTACGCCAGTTCTGCTCCGACTCTACCGCAGCCTACAACAACAAAATTCATTTTATATCTCCTTAATGCCCGCCATTTTCATGGACATGATAGGGTACATTCGTAATTACAATATCGTGCAAGTGTTTCAACTGACTGCGCAGTATTTCTCCGGTATTGGTGTGCAATGCGGTGGTCATGCGGTTGTCTGAAACAAACTCAGGCACCACGATCGTGATGGTCTCGCCGGGCTGGCGCTGCGCCGCAATATCGGCAATGTATCCGAGGATCGGTTCGATGAAGAGGCGGTAGGGGGAATCCAACATGACCAAACGGACGCCCTCGCCCCAGGTCTCCCATTTTTGGCGTACCTTTTCTGCATCTTCGGGTTCAATCGTAACGTGAACCGCGGTCACATCGTCCGACAACATGCGTGCATACCGAAGGCCGGAAAGCGTCCCTTGATGCACACCGCTGACCGGCATGATCACGCGGTGACGCATGGTGTGCGGCGGGATAAGACCGAAGTTATCCAGCGAAAGTTTTCCTGCAAGATTTTTGTAGTGACGATGGATCGACCAGAGAATCGCGACCATCAACGGGATCAGCATCATCACGATGTATGCCCCGTCGCTGAATTTTGTGACAGCAAAGACCATCATCACAACTGCGGTACAAAGTGCGCCAAATCCGTTGGCGAACATCTTTATTTTCCAGAAGGGGTCGTAGCGCAGGGTGGAGCCGCGACCAATCATCTCTTCTCCGGGCGAAAGCCTGCCGCTCTTCCACCAGCGCAGCGCCATACCTGATTGAGCAATGGTAAAGGAGAGAAAGACGCCAATTGCATACAAAGGGATCAGGCGGGTAACGCTTGCTTGAAAAATGACAATTAAAACCACGGAAAAAAGAGACAGCGCCACCACGCCGCGTGAGTACACAAGGCGGCTGCCGCGGTAGGTCAACTGGCGGGGCATGAAACCATCCTTTGCCATGAGCGCGCTCAAACGCGGAAAACCGGCAAAGGCGGTGTTTGCAGCCAGCATCAGGATGACCGTTGTTCCTATAATGGCGCCGGTATAAAAGAGGTTTTGACCGCCAAATGAGGTGCGGGCGATTTGTGAGATGACCGTTTCGAATTCGGATGGAACCGCCTGGATCCGCATGGCAAGGAAGGAGATTCCCAAAAACATAAGGGAGAGAATGGACGCCATCCACGTCAGTGTAATGGCTGCATTTTTACTGCGCGGCTCCTTGAAAGCGGTGATCCCTGTGGAGATCGCTTCAATGCCGGTCAGGGCGGCGGTTCCGCTGGAAAAGGCATGCAAGATCAGGAACGGAGTGATCGTAACGATTATATCCCGGGCATGAACCATTTCGGGCGGGTTGATCACTGTGCCGAGCGATCCCATCAGATACTTCGCCACCCCTGTCCCAAGCATGATGAACATAATAATGATGAAGAAAAAATTTGGGGCGACGATCGCGGCGCCGGTTTCCCTCATGCCGCGCAGGTTCAGCAGGGTGACCAGGAACACAGCAAGAATAGCTACATATACACGGTATTCATAGACCGCAGGATATGCCGAAATGATCTGCGCCACGCCAGAGGAGATGGATACCGAGACAACCAGAACATAATCCATCAGAAGCGATGATGCGGCAACCAAAGCGGGAAATTCCCCAAGATTATCCCTCGCCACGATATATCCACCACCACCCTGCGGATATGCATGGATAACCTGTATATAAGAGGCTGCAACAATTGCAAGCAAAACAACGATGGCAATGGAAGTCGGAAAAACGTATTGAAACCCCTGCATCCCGGCAATTGCAAGGATTACAAGGATTTCCTGTGTGGCGTACGCATTGGATGAAAGGGCATCCGAGGCGAATACAGCCAGCCCGACTTTTTTCCCAATGGTTTCATGCGGCGCATCTGCTGTAGATAAAGGGCGTCCGATGAGCCAGGAACGCCAGGAGTGCGGCGGTTTGTATTCCGTTGTGCGCTCGATAATGGGAGTTTGTGAATTGTCAGATTGATTAATCATGGGGTACCAGTTTGGAGGCGAACACATGCCATCCATTAAAACAACAGGGACGGATTATAGTACAAATCCAATTTCTAGGAAGGCT
>JAUXWL010000457.1 GCA_030680155.1 Anaerolineales bacterium | reverse complement strand
CATACCCCTTCGGGGCACTTTCCCCAGCCCTTCCCCCGAAAGGGGAAGGGAGTCCCCTCTCCCTTCGGGAGAGGGTTAGGGTGAGGGAAAAACGTCCTCGCATGAATAGGCGCGGGAAGTTATTCTTTTACGAACCCTTAGCTCCCTGACTCCATATGTATGTGGGTATGCTTTAGTGTAGCACAGGCAGGTTCACTCCAAAACTCTCACGGTGATTTTCAAATTGTAGCGGACATCCGCCGCCACATTCGACGACTACGGGACAGGTCTCACATTTGAAAGGCAGATTCTGCCGCTCGCGCAACTGCGTGGACAATTGATGATTCCAGATGGAGTCCCACGAATCGGTGAGGAAGTTGCCCAGCGAATGGTAATACGACTGGCACGGCAGGACATTTCCATTCGATTCGATGCACATACTGTATAGCGCGGCGGTACAGCCCTTCACACCGAGGTTATGCGCAGTGGGGTCGAACTCGCAATATTGGGTCGGCGTGTACCAGACGAGTTTTTGTCCGCGCGCGGCGGTTCTCTTCGTGGCGACATCGAGGACGGACTGCAATTCACTCTCACGCAATCCCGTGCCGACAGTCAATCCCTGCCCCGAGTAGATGAGCGCGTTCAAGCCGACGGTCGGCACGCCGAGGTCTGCCAGAAAATCAAGCGTAGCGGGAATGGTGTGGGCGTTCGTCCGCAGCATGGTGGTGTTGGTCATCACATACAGTTTCGAGCGCAGGACATTGTTCAAGCCCGTAATCGTTTGCCTGAGTGCGCCTTTGGCGCGCATCATTTCATCGTGGATCTCCGGCACACAGGATTCGACGGTGATCTGCACATGGTCAAGCCCTGCTTCCACGAGACGTTCCACATATTTCATATCCATCAAGCGGCGGGCATTGGTGTTGAGCCCGGTGATCTGTCCATTGGATTCGGCGTGTTTGATAAGTTCGGGCAGGTCTTCGCGGAGAGTCGCTTCGCCGCCTGTGAAGACGATGTGCGGCACGCCCAACTCCCACAGTTTATCGAGAGTTTGCTTCCACTGGTCGGTGGTCATCTCCGGGAAGTTCCGTTCGCGGGCGTTGTAGCAGTGGGCGCAGTCGTTGTTACAGCGGTAGGTGATCGCCAGGTCCATGCGATAGGGCGCGGTGGGACGGGCGCTGAACGGCATGTTCATTTCCAGTTCAAGATCATGGATGGCACAGGCGCCGTCGGGGCGGAGGAGTTCGGAAAGCTGAAAACGGAAAGTGGAAAGGTCATCTCTGGCTTGTGATGAATTGATGCGATAAATCTTTGTGATCGAAGAAATAATTTCCTGTTCCTGTTTCTCTTCCAAAATCATCCACGCCATGAATGCCGCGGTGGGATTCAAGTGCATGACACTGCTGGCGTTGACGATCAGCGTGCCCGTGCCATCGGGATCGAGCCGCAGGTGGATGCGGGATTTTTCGTCCGTGGTTTCGCGGGTGTAGTGGAATAAACCCGACGACGGACGATTGACCGTGGACGGTGGTTGAAAGATATGTTTTACAGAATCAAGTAATATCATAATTTATCTCTAATCGCTAATTGCTAAAAAGCTATCTTCCCCCACCCGCGCAGGCACAGGCGCAGCCTGCACAGGCGCACGCGCAGGCGCAGGAACGTCCGCCGCTGCCGCCGCTGCGTCCGCTGGAGGAAGGTTTGGGCGGCGGGTTTGTGGTCTTGGTGATACTCTCGGTGAAGGACTGCACATTGCCAATCGCCTTTTGTGAGAAGGTCTGCACACCCGTCACCATCTGGGCGGCGAAGTCTGCACCGGGAAGGGCGCCGCCTTTCGAAGCAGGGGCAGGCGTCGGCGCGGAGGGAGAGGCGGTTTTATACGTCGGGTTGTAATTCCCCCACCAGCGCGGGACGATCACAGGTCCAGTAAAGGTGCGACGCGTGCGGTCGTCGTAGTCTTTGTCGAGCATCGTCCATTCGAGGGCTTCTTCGTATTTCTGACTTTTTACTTCGGGTGTGTTTTCAGTTTCGACCATCGCCCATGCTTTTTCGGTGATGGCTTTGTAGTACCCCACTGTTTCCTTGCGGCTGAACCCGCGCAGTTTTTCGGAAGTCGCTTTGACGAGTTCGGCCATCATGGTTTGCAGCATTTTCTGGCGGCTTTTTCCGTTGGTCTCTTTGAACGCATCAAGGAATTTCTTTTCATAGTCGTGCAACTTTTCAGGCAGCGGTTCAATCGCTTCAACTTTGAGCGGGTCGCGGCTGGAGACCTTTGCCGCGCCCTTCTTGATGACGCCGAACAGGATCATGGTCATCACTTTATCGAGCGGCTGTTCGAGCAGGAGCGCGGCTTCGACGGCGGTCAGCCCGCGCTTGACGCCGTGTCCTTCGATGGCAATACGCGGGGGAAGATATTGCAGTTTGCGCTTGCGTTCGTTGAGCGCCCCGATGATCGGCGCAATAAACATAAAGAAGGTTACAAGCCCGAAGCACAGGATGGGCATGAGCACATCCATGATGGATGAGAAAAAGGCATTGAAATCAAATGGCGGCGCGGTGACAATGGCGGTTTCAGGGATGTAGATCTTCGGGAACGAGGCGCCGAATTTATATTGCGCTGAGCCGCTGGCATTGGCATTATTCCACGTGTAGGTGATGCGCCCATCGTTATCGAAGCCAGTTTGCGGCTCACTTGGGAAGCCCGAGGGGGCGCTGTGCCAGCGTGGTTCTTCGGGTTGAACGCCGGGCGGCAGGTGATACACGACGGTCAGGTTGGTGGAGCCAACCACATATTGCGAACCAAACCAGGTCGGTGAAAAGACAGCGGAGGCATAGGTTTCATCATCGTCATCATTGTAGATCACGCGTTCGATGCGCCCGACGAACAAACGCACCACACCCGTCTGCCCGGGCTGGATGGCACGCGAGCCCAAATCCACGGCGACGCCTGTGCCCGAGCCTTGATAATCTGTGGAGACCGACACGCTCTCCCCATTCACAGATGCGTTAATGGAAGTCCATGTGTAACTGGAATTCGGAAGCCCAACATCGACAAAGTCGATGGGGCTTGCGCCCGCCTGATTCGTGAAGGTTAAAAAATAATCCAACGCCATCGAGCCGTCGGCATTCCAATACACATCCACGGTCATTTTATCGAGGCGGAAGGAATAACTCTGTGCCGATGCGGGAATGACCACTCCCAACACCAGCAACAACGCAAGCAGAATAGCAAAGTATTTTTTCATGGTCGCTCCCATCATCCAGCAGCAATCGTCAATCGTTTTTCAAAAACCGTACGCCTGCCCTGGGCAAAGCCGAAGGGTTGAGTTACCACTTTGGTTCTTCCGTCAACTGATAGACCGTGCCGCAGAACGGGCATTCCACCGTCGGCGCGCCTGCGATCATTTTGACGTTATCCGCTTTGAGACTTCCCCCACAACTGCGGCATTTCATTTGCTCGACTTTTGTCTGCCCGGGCAGATCAATCTTGTAGGTGACGTCACCGCCTCCCGCCTGACCTTGGGCCTGTGCGCGCACGATCAGCAGGATGCCGCCGCCGAGAAAGATTCCGCCAACGACTGCAAAGCCGATGCCGAATCCCAACCACGAAACATCCCCCTGCGAAGAGGTGGAACCGATGACGTTCAAAACGCCGTATCCAAAGAGGCAGAGTCCGATCAATAACAATATCCCCGCACCGATGTATAAAAAGGTTTTAGCGCCCATATTTTGTGATACTCCTGATTGTTATCATACCCACGGTCAGATCATGCCCGTAGGGTACAAATTGCGCTTTTTTTAAAAGCAGGAAAGGTATCTTCTCAAAAAACAGGGGCGGAGACCCTAAAGGTTTCCCTCGCTGGCCAAATTATCTTGTCGAACAGCGTATTTTGCCAGCAAAGTACCCAATCTGACAGAAAAACCTTTAGGGTCTGGGAGTTCACCCCAAATTA